>NZ_WKDB01000072.1:0-31384 GCF_021606215.1 Pseudomonas sp. PA-5-4B
GCGCTTACGATCTCTCGTTAGCGGGAGGCGAATTCTACAGCGTTACACGCTGCTGTCAACACCTCTTTTTCAACTTCCTTTTGGCTTCGATGAACTGAAGCAACTTGCTGCCGAAAACTTCGTAACTAATTGTTTACCAAGGAGTTTTCCGTTTCGACTGCGCCGGAAGTGGGGCGAATTATAGACAGATACAAAACGCCGTCAATC
Organism: Pseudomonas sp. PA-5-4B; assembly: GCF_021606215.1. Taxonomy (NCBI): domain Bacteria; kingdom Pseudomonadati; phylum Pseudomonadota; class Gammaproteobacteria; order Pseudomonadales; family Pseudomonadaceae; genus Pseudomonas; species Pseudomonas sp. PA-5-4B. The sequence continues at coordinate 208 of NZ_WKDB01000072.1, forward strand.
CCTTTCTTTCACATTTCTGTCATATAGGTCAAAAAGGCCGCAAAAGCACAAAAGCCGGCCCCAAGGGGCCGGCCTTCACCTACTACGCCTTACAGACTCGGGAAGGCGAACTGCGACGCTTCATGGCTGGCCCGCTGCGGCCAACGCTGGGTAATCGCCTTGCGACGGGTATAGAAACGCACCCCATCCGGCCCATAGGCATGCAAGTCGCCAAACAGCGAACGTTTCCAGCCGCCAAAGCTGTGGTACGCCACCGGCACGGGCAACGGCACGTTTACGCCGACCATGCCCACTTCGATCTCATCACAGAACAGCCGCGCCGCTTCACCGTCACGGGTAAAGATGCAGGTACCGTTGCCATACTCATGATCGTTGATCAGTTGCATCGCCGCTTCCAGGCTATCCACCCGCACCACGCACAGCACCGGCCCGAAGATCTCTTCCTTATAGATGCGCATTTCAGGGGTCACGCGATCAAACAAGCTACCACCCAGGAAGAACCCCTCTTCATGCCCGGCAACACTCAAACCGCGGCCGTCGACTACCAGCTCAGCGCCAGAAGACACACCGTCTTCTATATAGCCACTGACCTTGTCCCGCGCCTGCCCCGTCACCAACGGCCCCATATCCAGGCCGCAAGAGGTGCCCGCACCAATCTTGAGTGCCTTGACCTGCGGTACCAACTTGGCGATCAACGCATCCGCCACCTGGTCACCCACGCACACGGCCACCGAAATCGCCATGCAACGCTCACCGCAGGAACCATACGCTGCGCCCATCAAAGCGCTGACCGCGTTATCCAGGTCCGCATCCGGCATCAGCACCGCATGGTTCTTCGCCCCGCCCAGCGCCTGCACGCGCTTGCCGCGCTTGGTTGCTTCGGAATAGATGTACTCGGCAATCGGCGTCGACCCCACAAAACTCAGGGCTTTGACTTCCGGCGCTTCAATCAGCGCATCCACTGCGCCCTTGTCCCCGTGCACCACGCTCAGCACGCCTTTGGGCAGACCGGCTTCCTGCAACAGCTGCGCAATCAGCAGCGTGGAGCTTGGATCACGCTCCGATGGTTTCAGGATGAAACAGTTACCGCACACGATCGCCAGCGGGTACATCCACAGCGGCACCATCGCCGGGAAGTTGAACGGAGTAATACCCGCCACCACACCCAACGGTTGGAAGTCCGACCACGCATCAATGTTCGGCCCCACGTTACGGCTGTACTCGCCTTTGAGAATCTCCGGCGCCGAACAGGCGTATTCCACGTTCTCGATGCCGCGTTTCAGTTCACCGGCGGCGTCTTCCAGGGTCTTGCCATGCTCCTCGCTGATCAACTGCGAAATACGCGCTTCGTTCTGCTCCAGCAATTGCTTGAAACGAAACATCACCTGGGCACGCTTGGCCGGTGGGGTATTACGCCAGGCAGGGAACGCCGCCTTGGCCGAGTCGATCGCCTGTTGAATAGTTTCACGGCTGGCCAATGGCACTTGGTGAATCACCTGGCCGGTGGACGGGTTGTACACGTCGGCACTACGGCCGCTGTCATTGACCAACTCACCGTTGATCAAATGCTGGATAAGGCTCATGCAGGGCTCCTGAAAAGTTGTTCTATATAGAAGGAGAAATCAGTCGATCTTGTTCAGCACTTCGCCGACCGCATCGAACAAACGATCCAGGTCCTGCGGCTTGCTGTTGAAGGTTGGCCCGAACTGCAGGGTGTCACCGCCAAAGCGCACGTAGAAACCCGCTTTCCACAAGGCCATGCCGGCCTCAAATGGACGCACGATGGCATCACCGTCACGCGGGGCAATCTGGATCGCGCCGGCCAGGCCGTAGTTACGAATGTCGATCACATTCTTGCTGCCCTTCAACCCGTGCAACGCATTCTCAAAGTGCGGGGCGACTTCGGCTACGCTCTGCACCAGGTTTTCCTTCTGCAACAGGTCCAATGCCGCCAAGCCAGCCGCGCAAGCCACCGGGTGCGCCGAGTAGGTGTAGCCGTGGGGGAATTCCACCGCGTATTCCGGCGTCGCCTGGTTCATGAAGGTCTGATAGATCTCGCTGCTGGCAATCACCGCGCCCATCGGGATCGCGCCGTTGGTGACTTGCTTGGCAATGCACATCAGGTCCGGGGTCACGCCAAAGCTGTCGGCGCCGAACATCGAGCCGGTACGGCCGAAACCGGTGATCACTTCGTCGAACACCAGCAGGATGTTGTGTTGGTCGCAGATCTCACGCAGTCGCTTGAGATAACCCTGTGGCGGCACCAGCACGCCAGCGGAACCGGCCATCGGTTCAACAAACACCGCTGCGATGTTCGACGCGTCGTGCAGTTCGATCAGCTTGAGCAGCTCATCGGCCAGGGCGATGCCGCCCTGCTCCGGCATGCCACGGGAGAAGGCATTGCTCGCCAGCAACGTGTGCGGCAGATGGTCAACGTCCATCAGGCCCTGACCGAAGAGCTTGCGGTTGCCGTTCACGCCACCCAGGCTGGTTCCGGCAATGTTCACACCGTGATAGCCACGGGCGCGGCCGATCATCTTGGTCTTGGTGGCCTGGCCTTTCAGGCGCCAGTACGCACGCACCATCTTCACCGCAGTATCGGCGCACTCGGAGCCCGAATCGGTGAAGAACACGTGGTTCAGGTTGCCTGGGGTCAGGTCGGTGATCTTTTCCGCCAACTGGAAGGACAACGGATGACCGTATTGGAAGCCCGGGGAGTAGTCCAGGGTGCCCAGTTGCTTGGACACTGCTTCCTGAATCTCTTTGCGGGTGTGCCCGGCGCCACACGTCCACAGGCCCGACAACGAGTCGTACACCTTGCGGCCCTTGTCATCTATCAACCAGCTGCCTTCAGCGCCGACGATCAGGCGCGGGTCGCGCTGGAAGTTGCGGTTGGCGGTGTAAGGCATCCAGTGCGCATCCAACTTCAGTTGGCTGGCCAGGGACGATGGGGCGTTTTCGGGCATGTTCATCAGCAAAACCTCGCAGGGCAAAAGGCAGCGTCGGGATTGAAAAGCGTTGTTGCAGCTAAATTGCCACGGCGATAAAGTCGGTGAAATCCAACTCTTCTAACCTTCAGTCAGGCCTTCACTAAACTATGAGCAGCCGTCGACCCGATCCCCTGGCCCAAGTCAGCGACTTCGATATCCGCCTGTTGCGCATCTTTCGCAGCGTGGTGGAGTGCGGCGGCTTCTCGGCGGCCGAAACCGTGCTCGGCATCGGCCGCTCGGCCATCAGCCAGCAGATGAGCGACCTGGAGCAACGCCTTGGATTGCGCCTGTGCCAGCGCGGGCGTGCCGGCTTCTCCCTGACCGAAGAAGGCCGCGAGGTCTACCAATCGGCCTTGCAGCTATTAAGTGCGCTGGAAAGCTTTCGCACCGAGGTCAACGGCCTGCATCAGCATTTGCGCGGCGAACTGATCATCGGCCTCACCGACAACCTGGTCACCCTGCCCCACATGCGCATCACCCACGCCCTGGCGCAGTTGAAGGAACGCGGCCCCGACGTACAAATCCAGATCCGCATGATCGCGCCGAACGAGGTGGAACAAGGTGTACTCGATGGTCGCCTGCATGTCGGCGTAGTACCTCAGGCGAGCGCGCTGTCCGGCCTGGAATACCAACCCCTATACAGCGAACGCTCACTGCTCTACTGCGCGGTTGGCCACCCGTTGTTTTACGCGGACGACAAGCAACTGGACGACCCACGTATCGACAGCCAGGACGCCATCGCCCCGACCTTTCGCTTGCCCGCCGAAATCCAGGCCCATTACCAGGCACTCAATTGCACCGCCAGCGCCTCGGACCGCGAAGGCATGGCGTTCCTGATTCTCACCGGCCGCTATATCGGCTACCTGCCCGACCACTACGCCAGCCTGTGGGTACAACAAGGCCGACTGCGCGCGCTGAAACCGGCTACACGTTTTTACGATTTGAGCCTCGCATCGGTCACGCGCAAGGGTCGCCGCCCTCATTTGGTGCTGGAAAGCTTTCTGGAGAGTCTGGCGGCAACGCGCTAATTCGGGCCTCTCGCTAAAAGCTGAGCAACTGGACAGCTTTTTGCAAGGGAACCAGGACCTTGAACCGTCCGCCCTGAGTTTGCCCGCCATGCCACCAGAAACCTTGAGCCCCAACGACCTGATCTACGGCCTGAACGACCGACCGAAACCACTGCCGGCCCTACTGGCAGCCTTGCAACATGTGCTGGCCGCCTTTGTCGGCATCATCACCCCGCCACTGATCATCGGTTCTACGTTGGGGCTCACCGCCCACCTGCCCTACCTGATCAGCATGGCGTTGATGGTGTCCGGCGTAGGCACTTTCATCCAGGCACGCAGGCCATTTGGTATCGGCGCCGGCATGATCTGCCTGCAAGGCACCAGCTTTGCGTTTCTCGGCGCGGTGTTGTCAGCAGGCTTTCTAGTGAAGCAACGCGGCGGCAGCCCGGAAGACATCATGGCGATGGTCTTTGGCGTGTGCTTTTTCGGCGCGGCGGTGCAGATCGTGTTGAGCCGTTTTATCGGCCAATTGCGCCGTGTGATCACGCCCTTGGTCACCGGCATTGTCATCACCTTGATCGGCATCAGCCTGATCAAAGTCGGCATCACCGACCTGGGTGGCGGTTTCAATGCGCCTGACTTCGGCGCGCCGACCAACCTGGCCTTGGGGTTGTTCGTCGTGTTGACGATCATCTTGCTCAACCGCTCGAACACGCCGTGGGTACGCCTCTCGGCAATCATCATCGGCCTGGCCCTCGGCAGCCTGGCCGCGTGGTTCAGCGGCAAGCTGGTGCCCCAAGCCTTGCCCGACTTGCCATTGATCAGCGTACCGATGCCGTTTCGCTTTGGTTTCAACTTCGACTGGAGCGCCTTCCTGCCCATCGCGCTGATTTATCTGATCAGCAGTATCGAAACCGTTGGCGACCTGACCGCCAACTGCATGATCGCCCGCCAGCCGATCAGCGGCCCTTCTTATATAAGTCGACTCAAGGGCGGCGTATTGGGTGATGGCGTCAGTTGCATGATCGCCGCCACCTTCAGCGCATTCCCCAACACCACGTTTGCGCAGAACAACGGCGTGATCCAACTCACCGGCGTGGCCAGCCGTTACGTCGGCTTATACATTGGTGTGCTGCTGTTCTGTCTCGGCCTGTTTCCACTGATCGGCGCGGTGCTGCAGCAAATCCCCAAACCGGTATTGGGCGGCGCAACCCTGGTGATGTTCGGCAGCGTGGCCGCCGCCGGCGTGCGCATTCTGGCCCAGGCGCCGCTGGACCGACGCAGCATGTTGATCATCGCCACCTCGTTCGGCGTTGGCCTGGGCATCGCCGCCCAACCTGAGTTGCTGCACTTGATGCCGCCTCTGGTGCAAAACCTGTTCGATTCGGCCATCACCAGCGGCGGCCTGACGGCCATCGTGTTGTGCCTGTTATTACCCGAGGCCAAAGCGAATACCGCAGGCGCAAACCACGCGCCGGAAAGCGACACACTGGAACCGCTTTGACGGTTTTATTGCATCGGGACTTGTCTGAGGCTTGAGGGTGGGTTATCTGTGCACACGTCGTCTCTATCGATCAGCACGGAAACCTCCATGAGCCTCGAAGTTCCTGCCCACAGCAACCACGCCGGTAAACCTGCCAGCCGTATTCGGCAAAAGAATGAACAAGCGATTCTCCAGGCGGCTGAAGACGAATTCGCGCGTCATGGCTACAAAGGCACCAGCATGAACACCATTGCCTCGAGTGCCGGGCTGCCCAAGGCCAACCTGCATTATTACTTCACCAACAAGCTCGGCCTGTACATCGCGGTACTGAGCAATATCCTCGAACTGTGGGACAGCACCTTCAACGCGCTGACCGCCGAGGACGACCCCGCCGTCGCGCTGACACGCTACATCCGCACCAAGATGGAATTCTCCCGGCGCCACCCCCAAGCCTCGCGGATCTTCGCCATGGAGATCATCAGTGGCGGCGAATGCCTGACCGAATATTTCAGCCAGGACTACCGCGCCTGGTTCAGTGGCCGCGCAGCGGTGTTCCAGGCCTGGATCGAAGCCGGCAAGATGGACCCCATCGACCCCGTACACCTGATCTTCCTGTTGTGGGGCAGCACCCAGCATTACGCCGACTTCGCCACCCAGATCTGCCGCGTCACTGGTCGCACCAAGCTGACCAAGCAGGACATGGAAGACGCCGGCACCAACCTGATCCATATCATCCTCAAAGGCTGCGGCATCAAGCCGGCCCTATAAACGAAGCGACTTATGCCTTTCACGCTGACCGGCCTTTGCGAATTTCGTGAAGAAATACGCAAAAGCCGCTTTATCACCCTGGCCGCGCCGATCACCAGCGCGCAAGACGCCCAGGCGTTTTTCGAGCAGCACAGCGACCTCAACGCCACGCACAACTGCTGGGCCTGGAAGCTCGCCGACCAGTACCGCAGCAACGACGATGGCGAACCCGGCGGCACGGCCGGGCGACCGATCCTGGCCGCCATTGAAGCCCAAGGCTTTGATCAGGTCGCCGTGCTGGTGATTCGCTGGTACGGCGGCATCCAGCTGGGCACCGGCGGCCTGGCTCGCGCCTACGGCGGCGGCGCGAACAAATGCCTGCAGAATGCCGAACGCATCGAGCTGATCAGCCGCGTGCCGCTGAGCTGTGCCTGCAGTTTCTCGGAATTGAACCTGGTGAAACTGCGCGTGGCCGAACTGGGCGGGCTGGTGGTGGAAGAAACCTTCACCGCCAACGGCGTCGAGCTACAGCTCGCACTCGGCGAGGCGCACATCGACACGCTGCAAACCCAGCTCGCCGACCTCAGCCGTGGGCGCATCCTGCTCGAACGCTGAAACTGCCCACATCTACTGTGCACCTGCCTGTGGATAACCTGAGCACACCCGTCTGTAACCCTTTTGTCATAAGGGCTTACGGGCGCCGGTCATTTTTTGATCAGTATTCACCGGGAGTAGTTGCGCAACGCCCCACAGCAGTTCCAACAGCAGAATTATCCACAGCACCGACGTGGAGCCCTGCATCAGCGCGTACAGCTGCCAGGTCGCAAACAGACCACGGCCGGCCGCGTCATACAGCCCGAATTGGCGTTGAGGGTCGCGAATACGCAGCACTGCCCACACGCACACGATCGAGCCGAGCAGGTTGGCCATCAGCACATGCGCAGGCAGACACGGCGGTAGCTCGCCCGGCAGGTTCAAGCCCTGCAACAGGCCGTGTACTAATGCAAAACTCCACGGCGTGACAAACGCGGCGGTGATGATCAAGTCATACCAGGCACTGGCCCGCACCAATGTCCGGTAGCGTTTTTGTGTCCACATAGCAGCAAGCTCCTTCAATTCAAGAAGCCAGCAGGCTAAAGCCTGGAGTATGCTCCAGGGTCAAGCCCTCTCGAGCCCGTCTCATGCGTATCGGCGAATTAGCCCAGGCCAGCCAGGTCAGCCGCGACACCTTGCGCTTCTATGAGCAGCGCGGGTTGATCGCCGCGCAACGCAGCGCCAACGGTTACCGCGACTACCCGCCGGACATGCTGCAACTGGTGCTCTATATCAAGACTGCGCAGCGCCTGGGTTTCAGCCTCGGCGAGATCGGCACCAGCGTCGCCGCCTTATGGCAGGCGCCCGATCCCGACGCTGCCGTCACACAATTGCTGCAAGACAAGCTCAACCTGATCGAAACCCGCATCACTGAACTCGGCCATCTGCGCCAGGAGTTGCAGCAAAGGCTCGGGCAACGTTGTCCACTGAATCCGTGAACCTCCACTCCAAAGGAAGCCCTTCATGTCTACGCCAAAAACCGCACTGATCATCGGCGCCTCGCGCGGCCTGGGCCTTGGCCTGGTCAAGCAACTGCTGCAGGACGGCTGGGAGGTGACCGCCACCGTGCGCGACCCGAACAAGGCCGATGCGCTCAAAGCCGTGGGCCAGGTGCAGATCGAGAAGCTGGACATGGACGATCAACAAGCCGTGATCGCCTTGGCCCAACGCCTGAAGGAGCGCACCTTCGACCTGCTGTTCGTCAACGCCGGCGTCAAAGGCCCTGCCAACCAGGAGCCGGGCCACGCCACCCTGGCGGAAGTCGGCCAACTGTTTTTCACCAACGCCGTGGCGCCGATCAACCTGGCCCAGCGCTTTGTCGGGCAGATCCGCAAAGACACCGGCGTGCTGGCGTTCATGAGTTCGGTGCTGGGCAGCGTGACTATTCCCGATGGCTCCGACCTGGCGCTGTACAAGGCCAGCAAGGCTGCACTCAACTCCATGACCAACAGCTTTATCACGCAACTGGGCGACCATAAGCTCACCGTGCTGTCGCTGCATCCGGGCTGGGTGAAAACCGACATGGGCGGCGAAAACGCGCACATCGATGTCGACACCAGCGTGCGCGGCCTGGTGGATCAGGTGAATGCCTACACCGGCAAAGGCGGCCATCACTTCGTGGACTACAAGGGCGACACCATCGCCTGGTAACAGCTCGGTCCAACCTGTGGGAGCGGGCTTGCCCGCGATGGTCTCAAGAGCACCTCGCTCCTACAGATAGACCTGATCATGGACTACACGTAAACTCTGCTCCTCGCCCTCACCGGCGACCCTGGATCAGCAGACAGGGCAACACTGAGCTGGCAAACCTGAACCCATCATTCAGAGGAGCCGGCCAATGCCTGCGACCCGTATCTGGTTAAAAAACCCCCTCGCGATCTTCACCGCCAATGGCCTCGACGCCCGTGGTGGCCTGGTGCTGCAAGACGGTGTGATCACCGAAGTGCTGGGCTTGGGAAAAGAGCCCACCGTGCCGTGCGGACAAGTATTCGATGCACGCGAACATGTGATCCTGCCGGGGCTGATCAACACTCACCATCACTTCTACCAAACCCTGACCCGCGCCTGGGCGCCGGTGGTGAACCAGCCGCTCTTCCCGTGGCTGAAAACCCTGTACCCGGTCTGGGCACGCCTGACCCCGGAAAAACTCGCGCTGGCGTCCAAAGTCGCCCTCGCAGAGTTGCTGCTCTCCGGCTGTACCACGGCGGCCGACCACCATTACCTGTTCCCTGACGGCCTGGAAAATGCCATCGATGTACAAGTAGAAAGCGTGCGCGAACTGGGCATGCGCGCCATGCTCACCCGCGGCTCCATGAGCCTGGGCGAAGCCGATGGCGGCCTGCCGCCGCAGCAAACCGTGCAACAAGGCCAGGTTATCCTCGAAGACAGCCAGCGCCTGATCCGCGAATACCACCAGCGCGGCGATGGCGCGCAAATCCAGATCGCCCTGGCGCCCTGCTCGCCGTTTTCGGTCACCCCGCAAATCATGCAAGCCAGCGCCGAACTGGCCAACAGCCTCGACGTGCGCCTGCACACGCACCTGGCCGAAACCCTCGACGAAGAAGACTTCTGCCTGCAGCGTTTCGGGCTGCGCACGGTGGACTACCTCGACAGCGTTGGCTGGCTCGGCCCACGCACCTGGCTGGCCCACGGCATTCACTTCAACCCGGACGAGATCGCCCGCCTGGGCGCCGCCGGCACCGGCATCTGCCATTGCCCAAGCTCGAATATGCGCCTGGCTTCCGGCATCTGCCCGACCCTGGACCTGCTCGCCGCCGGCGCGCCGATTGGCCTGGGCGTCGACGGTTCGGCCTCCAACGATGCCTCGAACATGATCCTCGAAGCGCGCCAGGCCCTGTACATCCAGCGCCTGCGTTACGGCGCGGAAAAGATCACCCCGGAAGGCGTGCTGGGCTGGGCCACCAAAGGCTCGGCACAGTTGCTGGGGCGCACGGATATCGGTGAGTTGGCCGTGGGCAAACAGGCTGACCTGGCGCTGTTCAAGCTAGACGAGCTGCGCTTTTCCGGCAGCCATGACCCGATTTCGGCGCTGCTGCTGTGCGGCGCCGACCGCGCGGACCGGGTGATGATCGGCGGCAAGTGGCGGGTGATCGATGGGCAGGTTGAAGGGCTGGACCTTAAAGGCTTGATTGCCGATCACAGCCAGGCGGCGAAACAGCTGATCGCCGGCACCTGAGCCCTGCACAAAGCCAACTGTGGGAGCTGGCTTGCCTGCGATGCAGGCACCTCGGTCTTTCAGCCATACCGAGTTGATGCCATCGCGGGCAAGCCCGGCTCCCACATGGGTTTTAAGGTGTGCTTGAGGGCCGGTTACACCCCAAGCAACGACAACATGATAAAGGTCGCAAACAACACAAAGTGCGTCATCCCTTCGATGGCATTGGTTTCGCCATCATTGAGGTTGATCGCACTCACCACCAGTGTGATCAACACCATCACGGTCTGCACCGGCGTCATCGCCATCTGGAACGGCTGGCCGGTGTAGAGCGCCATGGCTTCCATCACCGGCACCGTCAAAATCACCGTCGACAACGATGCACCCAGTGCGATGTTGACCACCGACTGCATGCGGTTAGCCAAGGCGGCACGCAACGCCGTCAGAATTTCCGGCGCGGCCGAAATCGCCGCCACCACAATCGCGGTAATCACCGGCGGTGCGCCCGTACCTTCCAGGCCCAGGTCGAGGGTCTTGGACATCACCTCGGCCAATGCGCCAATCACAATCACGCCAAACACCAACGTACCGATGGAAAACGCCAGGCTGATCGACGGCTCCTGCTGTTCTTCCGGCTGCTTTTTTCGGCGTTTTTCCGGGTAGCTATAGCTGAAGAAGTAACTGTGTGGCCCGACCTGCATGCGCAGGAACAGGGTGTAGAGCAACACCATCGCGCCGATGGTGAAGGCCGAGTAAATTTTCCAGTCAGCCTCGGGAATAAACTCCGGCACCACCATCGATACGCCCATGGCGGTGAGGATCATCACGCTGTAACTGCGTGCCGAGTCATCGTTGTAGGACTGTTCACCATGCTTGATGCCGCCCATCAGCGCGGCCAGGCCAAGGATGCCGTTGATATCGAGCATCACCGCCGAATAGATCGTGTCACGTACCAAAGTCGGCGAGGGCTCGTTGCTCATCATGATCGCCAGGATCACCACTTCCACCAGCACGGCGGCGAGGGTGAGGATCATGGTGCCGTAAGGGTCACCGACCTTTTCCGCCAGTTGCTCGGCGTGGTGGGCGACGCGCATCGACGCCATGACAATAAAAGCGATGAGCGCCAAGCCGCCCAGCAGGGCGATCATCTGCCCGCTGTGCAGCATCCAGTGCTCCAACGGGTAGGCGGCGATGGCGGCGATCAACGCCAGCCACATGAATTTTTCTTGCTTGAGGGATGTGAGCATTCCGGGCCTTTTTGTGCAGCAAATCAGTCATTGATGGGGTACAGACTGCACCACGTCGCTAACGTTTCGTTACACCTTAGTTCAGATGGCCCTTGCGCGAATAAAACCAATACTCTCCTGCTGGTCAGGTTTTGCCGACTATTTCAGCCATGGCCTGTAGAATGCGGCCATTGCACCTGATGAGAATTTAGAACATGTACGATTGGCTCAACGCCCTGCCCAAGGCTGAATTGCACCTGCACCTGGAAGGCTCGCTGGAGCCTGAGTTGCTGTTTGCCCTGGCCGAACGCAACAAGATTGCACTGCCGTGGAATGACGTCGAAACCCTGCGCAAGGCCTACGCCTTCAACAACCTGCAAGAGTTTCTCGACCTGTATTACAAAGGCGCCGATGTGCTGCGCACTTCCCAGGATTTCTACGACCTGACCTGGGCCTACCTGCTGCGCTGCAAAGAACAGAACGTGATCCACACCGAACCGTTCTTCGACCCGCAGACCCACACCGACCGTGGCGTGCCATTCGAAGTGGTGCTCAACGGCATCGCCGCTGCGCTCAAAGATGGCGAGCAGCAACTGGGTATCACCAGCGGTTTGATCCTGAGCTTCCTGCGCCACCTGAGCGAAGCCGAAGCCGAGAAAACCCTCGACCAGGCGCTGCCGTTCCGTGACGCGTTTGTGGCCGTCGGCCTGGACAGCTCGGAAATGGGTCACCCACCGAGCAAGTTCCAGCGCGTGTTCGACCGTGCCCGCCATGAAGGCTTCCTTACCGTGGCCCACGCCGGCGAAGAAGGCCCGCCCGAGTACATCTGGGAGGCCATCGACCTGCTGAAAATCCAGCGTATCGACCATGGCGTACGCGCCATCGAAGACGAACGCTTGATGCAGCGCATCATCGACGAGCAGATCCCGCTGACCGTGTGCCCACTGTCCAACACCAAGCTCTGTGTGTTCGACGACATGGCCCAACACAACATCCTCGACATGCTTGAGCGTGGCGTGAAGGTGACGGTGAACTCGGATGACCCGGCGTACTTCGGCGGCTATGTCACCGAGAACTTCCACGCGCTGTACACCTCCCTGGGCATGACCCAGGACCAGGCCAAACGCCTGGCGCAGAACAGCCTGGATGCGCGGCTCGTGAAGCCATAACTGCATAAACGCAGTTCAAATAATGTGGGAGCTGGCTTGCTAGCTCCCACATTGATCTCATCAGCCTTGAGATTGAGTCAGTTCTTCCAGGGTCTTGCCCTTGGTCTCCATCCCAAACACCCCCACCACCAGCGCCGCCACCGCAAAACACAGCGCCCCCAAGGCAAACACCCCACCCTGCCCGGTTATCGGAAACACCAGCCCGGTTACCAACGGCCCCAGCAATGACCCGACCCGGCCAATCGCCGAGGCAAACCCGGAACCGGTGGCCCGCGCCGAAGTGGGATACAGCTCCGGCGTGTAGGTGTACAGCACCGCCCACATGCCAAACAGAAAGAACTGCATCAACAACCCCGAGGTAATCAGCAGCCCCACGTTGCCGCCAAACACCGCGCTCTGCCCATACAGAAACGCCATCACCCCGCCGCCCAGCAATGTCACCACACACACCGGTTTACGGCCCCAACGTTCCACCAGCCAGGCCGCCATCAAGAAGCCCGGTATCCCGCCCAGGGAAATGATCACCGTGTAATACACCGATTGCGTCACGGCAAAACCCGACTGCTGCAACAGCGCACTCAGCCAGGAGGTCAGCCCGTAGAAACCCAGCAAGGCAAAAAACCACACGCTCCAGATCATCATCGTGCGTTGGCGATACTGCGCCGACCACAACTGCTGGAACGCCGAGAAAAACGTGCCCGGCACGCTCTCAACCCGAGGCAAGGCAATCGGCTCCGGCAAGTCCGTTCGCCCCAGCGAGTCGCGGACCTTCTGCTCAATGCCGAGCAACACCTTGTCCGCCGCTGCATGCCGCCCGGCCTGTTCCAGCCAGCGTGGCGATTCCGGGATAAAAAAACGAATCGCCAGCACAAACACCGCCGGTACCGCCAACACCAGGAAGATGTCGCGCCAGCCAATCACCGGCAGCAAAAAGTAGGACAGCACACCCGCCGCCACAAACCCCAGCGGCCAGAAGCCATCCATCAAGGCGATATATCGCCCACGGCCCTTGGCGGGAATCAGCTCCGAGAGCATCGACTGCGCAATCGGGAATTCCATACCCATGCCGATCCCCAGCAGGATGCGAAACAGCGTCAGCGTTTCCACCGTCTGCGCCGTGGAGCACAGGTAACTGGCGACGCCCCACAACACGATGCTCCACTGAAACACCGGCTTGCGCCCGAAACGGTCAGCCAACATGCCGGACAAGGACGCACCGACCACCATGCCGAAAAAACTCGAACTGGCGAGTAACCCGGCCTGGGCCGTGCTCAGGCCGAACTCGGTTTTTATCGAGCCCAACAGGAAGGTCATCATCGCCAGGTCCATGGAGTCGAAAAAAAACGCCAAGGCGATGATGATGAAAATGATTCGGTGGTAACCGCTGATGGGCAACCGTTCCAGCCGTTCCGCAGCGCTATAGCCTTGCATACCCATGCCATACCCCCCGAGTGAAAAATCCCCAAGGCGAGTGTGCGGCATCGTTTTACCCGATTATTGCTGGATACGACCTGACTGAAACTCTGAACGACGCACGCACCTACGCCGTGGCCAGACGGTTGATTTCCGCAAGCCCCAGGTCGGTCACCAGCAAGGCACGCGACTCGTTGACCGCGTTGATCCAGCCGCACTGCAAAAACAACTGCAACAACCCGGCCCCCAATGCACCCCCCAGGTGCGGCTGCTGCTGGCTCCAGTCAAAACAGTCGCAGGCCAACGGCGCAGACAGTGCCTGGATAAAGATGCCCAGGGTCGCGAAATGCTGCGCGCCGGTGACGGTCACGTCGGTACGCTGTTCGTAGCGGTCGATCCAGCCGGCCTCCAGCATGCGCTGATAAAGCCCCGCTGCCAGTTCACCGCCCAGATGCCCCTGGCACAAACGCGCGCGCCGCAACGGCGGCGGCGCCAGGGATACTCGCGGGGAAACCTGCGGAGCGTTGCGTGCGGCACAGGCCAAGGTGGTACAGGCCAATGCGTCGACGGCCGCACAGACATCCACGGCGGCCATGCGAAACAGGCGCTTGCCGCGCTTGGCCTCGCTGCGCAGCAAACCGCTGCCGATAAGGCGCGCAAGATGCGCATTGGCCGACGCGGCGGACAGCCCGGCGAGCATAGCCAGTTCGTCTGCGGTTTTCGCCGAACCGTCCATCAGTGACCAGAGCATGGCGGTGCGCTTGGGCTCAGCGAGCAAGCTGGCGATCTGACTGATGCAAGGTGCTTCTTCCATGTATTCACTCCTTGTAAATCATTTGTCTGCTGCGGTTGGAACCAAAGTATAGGGGCGCAAACCGCCCATTCCGCGGCGTCCGACAGCGCGAATGGGGACAGGCTCTGAGTGAAATTTCTGGCTTTGGTGGAGGCTATTGCCTAACGCTCTATCGCCCCGGCCTTTGCGCGGTCAAAGCCGCACAACGGGACACGAGCATTTCCCGCAGCAGGTTAATGGGTTTACTCAACTGAGCACGGTGGGCGCACAGCAGGTTGAGCGGCGTGCGCTCGCCGCGCAGCTCCGGCAACACCAGGCGCAAACGCCCCGCGAGCACGTCGGTGCTCACATCCAGCCACGACTTGTAGGCAATGCCGACACCCGCCACCGCCCAGCGGCGCACCACATCGGCGTCGTCACTGAAGCGATCACCGCTTACCGTCAGGCCGACCTCGCGCTTGCCGTCGTAAAAACCCCAGTGGTCGTGGACACGGCTGCCCAGCATGTACAACAGGCAATTGTGCTGCGCCAACTGCTCAAGATGCCGGGGCTCGCCATGCCGTGCCAGGTAGCTGGGTGCGGCGCACAGCACGCGAATGTTGTCCGGGGCGATGGGCAGCGCGACCAGGCTGGAATCTTCAGGCTCGCCGTAGCGCAGGGCGATATCCACCGGCTGGCGGAACAGGTCGGCAATGCGGTCGCCCAGCAGCAGGCGGATGTTCAATTGCGGGTATTCAAGCTGAAACTCATCCAGCCACGGCAGTAACTGGTTGCGCCCGAAATCCGACGGCGCCGACAGTTGCAGCACACCGCTGACATGGTCCTGGCCGCTGGCCAATAAGCGCCGCCCTTCGTCCAGCGAACTCAACGCGGCGCGGGCATATTCCAAAAACCCCTCGCCTTCGGCAGTCAGGCGCAAACTGCGGGTGGAGCGCGCCAGCAAGCGCGTGCCCAGTTGCTGTTCGATACGCTTGAGCGCCGCGCTCGCCACGGCAGGCGAGAGGTCCATGATGCGTGCAGCGGCCGACAAACTGCCGAGGTCCGCCGCCCGCACAAACAACTGCAAATCATCAAAACGCAGCATGTACCCTCGCCTATTATCAAAATTCTATTGAAACAGACTGCTGTTTTAGCCGCTTTTATCTGTGCTGGAAATAGCTAATCATCTGCCCATCCCGTACATCACGTGTCTGGAGTTGAATATGTCCGCTGCCTTTAACGTCATCGCCACGCTGATCGCCAAACCCGGCCAGCAGGCCAAGTTGGAAACCCTGCTGCGCGGCCTGTTGGAACCGACTCGCCTGGAAGCCGGTTGCGAGCAGTACGACCTGCACCAGGACCTGCAACACCCAGAAACCTTCTACATGCTCGAACGCTGGAGCGACGACGCGGCGCTGGCCGATCACGACCAGAGCGCGCATATCCAAAGCTTCCGCGCCAAGGCTGCGGATGTGCTCGAACATTTCGAACTCAAGCGCCTGCAATTTCTTGCCTGATCACCCCATCAGCAAGTTTTTGTGGCGAGCACACTTGCTTGCGCTGGGGTGCGAAGCGCTTACCGACAGGTTTTGGGGCTGCTTCGCAGCCCAGCGGGAGCAAGCTCCCTCGCCACATTTAGCCTGACTCTCGACCACCTTCTTTACCCGGAGCCAATATGAAAGCCATTGCCTACTACGCCTCACTGCCGATCAGCGACGAAAAATCCCTGCAAGACATCCAACTGCCGGAGCCGGTCGCCGGCCCGCGTGACCTGCTGGTGGAGGTCAAAGCCATCTCGGTCAACCCGGTGGACACCAAAGTGCGCCAGAACGTCGCCCCGGAAAACGGCGCGGCCAAGGTGCTGGGCTGGGACGTAGCCGGTGTGGTCAGGGCGGTCGGCAGCGAAGTGACGCTGTTCAAGGCGGGCGACAAGGTGTTCTACGCCGGTTCCCTGGTGCGCCCAGGCGGCAACAGCGAACTGCACACCGTGGATGAACGCATCGTCGGCCATATGCCCAAGAGCCTGGGTTTTGCCGAAGCCGCCGCACTGCCACTCACCGCCATCACCGCCTGGGAGCTGCTGTTCGAGCGCCTGCAAGTGCGTGAAGGTAAGGAAGATGAAGGCCAGAGCCTGCTGATCGTCGGCGCTGCCGGCGGTGTGGGTTCGATCCTGACCCAGTTGGCCAAGCAGCTCACCGCATTGAACGTTATCGGCACCGCCTCACGCCCGGAAACCCAGGAATGGGCCAAGGCGCTCGGCGCCGATGTGGTGATCGATCACAGCCAGCCACTGAGCGAGGCGTTGAAAAATGCCGGCCAGGCGCAGGTAACCCACGTCGCCAGCCTGACCCAGACCGACCATCACTTGGACCAACTGGTCGAAGCCCTGCAGCCGCAAGGCAAGCTGGCGTTGATCGACGACCCCAAGGTGCTGGATGTGAGCAAACTCAAGCGCAAGAGCCTGTCACTGCACTGGGAGTTCATGTACACACGCTCGATGTTCGAGACGCCGGACATGATCGAACAGCACAACCTGCTCAACCGCGTGGCCGAACTGATCGACGCCGGCACCTTGAAAACCACGGTGGGCGAGCACTTCGGCGTGATTAACGCGGCAAATCTGCGCCGCGCCCATGCGCTGCTGGAAAGCGGCAAGGCCAAGGGCAAGATCGTATTGGAAGGGTTCTAACAAGTAGCTGTCAGAGTCGTCCATTATTCATGTGAGTAATGGACGACACCGCTAGTCAGAGAGTTGATCTTTGTCATATTTGCGAACGCATTCAGGTTTATATTGGCCGCCTTTGCCACGATTCTTTTACGTGAGGAAGTCAGCAATGAAGATCCTGATAAGAGCGTTAGCAAAATCCCCAGGCAACAAATGGCAGGTCAGCCTCGACGGTGACGCCTTCACCTTCCGCAGTGAGGCCGAGGCCCGCGCCTTTGCCGACACCCTGCAAGCCCGCATCCAGGCGCCCCACCGCATTCCCCTCAGCCAGCAACGCTCCGCCGCCGGCTGATTAGCACCTCAGACCTGCGCCTGCGCGGCCCTCGCCCGTTGCAGGCGCTGGGTCGACACCGCAATCGTCACCGCCAATACACCGCACAAGCTGATGACCATCGCCATCGGCATCGCCGTGCCGTCGTGCAACACGCCGACCAAGGACGCCGCGCCTGCCGCCACACCAAACTGAATGCAACCGAGCAATGCCGAGGCGCTGCCGGCCCGTGCACCCTGCCCGGCCATGGCACACGCCGAGGTGTTGGGCAAAATGCAGCCCAGGCTGGCGATGCAGATAAACAGCGGCACCAGTAACGGCCATAACGCCTCGGTACGCAGCGCGGCAATGGCCAACAGCGTCAACGCCGCCGCCACGTAGACCCACACGGTGCGCGACAGCAGAAACGCCGGGCCACGCTTGGCCAGCAACCGCGCATTAAGCTGCGCTACCAGGATAAAGCCGGCGGCATTGGAGCCAAATACCCAGCCGTAATGCTCGGCGGGCACGCCATAGAGTTTGATAAAGACGAACGGGGAACCGGCGATGTAGGCAAACATCCCGGCAATCGAGATACCACCGGTGAGGGCGTAGCCCAGATAAACCCGGTCCGACAACAGGCTGACATAGCGGCTCAGCGAGCCGGACAGCGGTTGACGCGGCTTATCGGCCGGCAAGGTTTCCGGCAACCCGACCGCCACGGCGATGGCCGCCATCACGCTGAAAATCGACAACGCGAGGAAAATCGACTGCCAGCCCCACAGGCCGACCATCACCCCACCCGCCAACGGCGCGAGGATCGGTGCCAGGCCGGTCACCAGCATCAGCTGCGAATAGACTTTGGCCGAGCCCACGGCATCACATTTGTCGCTGACCACCGCCCGCGAAATCACCATGCCCGCGCAGCCGCCAAGGGCTTGCACAAAACGCGCGCCGATCAACCAGTCCAGGGACGGCGCGTAGGCGCAGGCGAAGGACGCCAGGGTAAACAGGGTCACGCCACTGAGCAGCGGCACGCGCCGGCCAAAGCGATCCGCCAGCGGCCCGTAGATCAATTGGCCGATGGCCAGGCCGCCGAAATACACGGCGAGGGTCAGCTGGATGTGTTTTTCGTCGGTGGCAAAGGCGGTGGCCATCGCCGGAAAGCCCGGCAGGTAAAAATCGATCGCCAACGGCGCGAAGGCGCTCAAGGCGCCCAGAATCAGGATTATGCGGAGGTTCATCAGACACCCAAGTGAGTCGGCAGCCCGACAGTCTAGCCGCGCCTGGGTGTGATGAACATTACGATAGCTCGCTAACTATCGGAAATTTTACGCGAGCTTGGCGCTGTAGCCTTCTTCGGTGATCAGCGCGATGACTTGCTCGTCGGACAGCCGGCTTTCAACCCCGACTTCCTTGGCGGCCAGGTTGACGTTGACGCTCGCCGCCGGGTCCTGGCTGTGTACTGCTTGAGTGACCGCCCGAACACAATGGCCGCAGGTCATCCCTTCAACACTGAATACTTGCATGACATGACTCCTTTGATGAGGTTGGGGCCAGTCTCGACCTTGCCACGATGGCAAGGTCAAGCGCTCAAAATTGCGACCGGGCTGGTATTCCAGCGTTGCCTCGGCCAAGCTTCATGCATCTTGGATTTGAACCACGGAGCATTCGCCATGCGCTGGTCGTTTTTTAGCCTTATCGGCCTGTTGAGCCTGTCCGCCGCTGCGCCCATGGCGTACGCGGACCAGGACTATGCGGTGTTGATCATTTCCCGCGAGCGCCTGGAAGTGCCGACCAATTGCGAAATCGGCCTGTATATCCAGGACCAGTTGGCCGGGCGCCTGTTCCAGGAACAGGCCACCTCGTTCAACTTGCCGGCGGGCAATGTGTCGCTGCGCCTCAAGCTGCTGCCGGGTCAATCGCCAGGTTGCCTGCCGGGCATGCTCGCACCGCCTGCGCAGAACATCACGTTGAAGGCCGGAGACATACGCAAACTGCGTATCGCCCAAGGCCCGGACGGTATGTACCTTAAACCCGCCGCACTGGAGTATTAAAGGCGCTTGACCTTCCCCGCAGGTCAAGGTTGATGCTAGGGGCAACTTCTCTGGAGGACTGCCCCATGAATGGATCCACCACCTTTGACCTGCCCATCAGCGGCATGACCTGCGCCAGCTGTGCCGGGCGTGTCGAGCGCGCGCTGGGCAAGGTGCCGGGGGTGCAAAGCGTCAGCGTCAACCTGGCCAACGAACGTGCCCACATCGAAGTACTCGGCCAGATGGACCCCGGCGTGCTGATCGCCGCCGTCGACAAGGCCGGCTACACCGCCACCCTGCCGCAAAGCGAGACCGTCACCGACGCTAAACAGGCCCAGCGTCTGCACCACGAGCGCTGGTCGTTGTTGTTGGCCATCGCGTTGGCGCTGCCATTGGTGCTGCCGATGCTGGTGGAGCCGTTCGGCCTGCATTGGATGCTCCCGGCCTGGGTGCAATTCGCGCTGGCCACTCCCGTGCAATTCATCTTTGGCGCACGCTTCTATATAGCCGCCTGGAAAGCCGTGCGCGCCGGTGCTGGCAATATGGACCTGCTGGTGGCCATCGGCACCAGCGCCGGCTATGGCCTGAGCATTTATGAATGGCTCACGGCGCCCGTGGGCACTATGCCGCACCTGTATTTCGAAGCCTCAGCCGTGGTGATCGCCCTGGTGTTGCTGGGCAAATACCTCGAAAGCCGCGCCAAGCGCCAGACCGCCAGCGCCATCCGTGCCCTCGAAGCCCTGCGCCCGGAACGCGCGATTCGCGTGTTTGAAGGCCGTGAAGAAGACGTCGCCATCACTGCGCTGAAGCTCGACGACCTGGTGCTGGTCAAACCCGGCGAGCGCTTCCCGGTGGACGGCGAAGTGGTGGACGGCCAAAGCCATGCCGACGAGGCCTTGATCAGCGGCGAGAGCCTGCCGGTGCCGAAACAGCCGGGCGACAAGATCACCGGCGGCGC
The DNA here is from genome assembly GCF_021606215.1 of Pseudomonas sp. PA-5-4B. Lineage (NCBI taxonomy): Bacteria > Pseudomonadati > Pseudomonadota > Gammaproteobacteria > Pseudomonadales > Pseudomonadaceae > Pseudomonas > Pseudomonas sp. PA-5-4B. The sequence goes on from NZ_WKDB01000072.1 coordinate 20,753, forward strand.
CATTAATGGCGAAGGCCGCTTGCTGGTACGCACCCAGGCGCTGGGTGCAGAAAGTGTGCTGGCGCGAATCATCCGTCTGGTGGAAGACGCCCAGGCTGCCAAGGCACCGATCCAGAAACTGGTGGATAAAGTCAGCCAGGTCTTTGTGCCGGCCGTGCTGGTGCTGGCCTTGGTTACGCTGGTGGGGTGGTGGTTGTACGGCGCTTCACTGGAAACCGCGATCATCAATGCCGTCGCGGTGCTGGTGATCGCTTGCCCATGCGCCCTGGGCCTGGCCACACCGACCGCCATCATGGCCGGCACCGGCGTGGCGGCGCGCTATGGCATCCTGATCAAGGACGCCGAAGCGCTGGAACGTGCCCATGCCGTCAGCGCGGTGGTGTTCGACAAGACCGGCACACTCACCTCCGGCGCGCCAAAAATTGCGCACCTGGCCGCGGTGGATGGCAATGAAGATTTATTGCTGCAACAGGCTGGCGCCTTGCAACGCGGCAGCGAGCACCCGTTGGCCAAGGCCGTGCTGGAGGCGTGTGGTGAAAAAGGGCTGATCGTGGCGGACGTGAGCGCCAGCCAATCGCTGACCGGACGCGGCATTGCTGGCACTTTGGATGGCCGTGAACTGGCCTTGGGCAACCGCCGCATGCTCGAAGAGAACGGCTTGAGCGCAGGTGAGCTGGCCGAGTCTGCCAACGCCTGGGAAGCCGAAGGCCGCACCTTGTCGTGGTTGATTGAACAAGGCGCACAACCACGCGTGTTGGGGCTGTTTGCGTTTGGCGACACCCTCAAGCCCGGCGCATTGGAAGCCGTGGAACAACTCAAGGCTCAGCACATCAGCAGCCACTTGCTCACCGGCGATAATCGCGGCAGTGCCCGCGTGGTCGCCCTGGCGCTGGGCATCGATGATGTACACGCCGAAGTGCTGCCAGCCGACAAGGCCGCGACGGTGGCCGAGCTGAAAAAGACCGGCGTCGTCGCCATGGTCGGCGATGGCATCAACGACGCCCCGGCCCTGGCCGCCGCCGATATCGGCATCGCCATGGGCGGCGGTACCGATGTGGCTATGCACGCCGCCGGGATCACGCTGATGCGTGGCGACCCGCGCCTGGTGCCGGCCGCGCTGGAGATCAGCCGCAAGACCTACGCAAAAATCCGCCAGAACCTGTTCTGGGCCTTTGTGTATAACTTGATCGGCATTCCGCTGGCTGCCTTTGGCCTGCTCAACCCGGTGCTCGCAGGTGCGGCCATGGCCTTGTCCAGCGTCAGCGTGGTGAGCAATGCGTTATTGTTGAAAACCTGGAAACCGAGCATTTGGAAACCGGAGCAATTGGAGGACAAGCGCCCATGAACATAGGCCAAGCCGCCCGCCAGAGCGGGCTGAGCGCCAAGATGATTCGCTACTACGAATCCATCGGCCTGCTCAAAGCCGCGCACCGCACCGACAGCGGCTACCGCGTGTATGGCAGCGATGACTTGCACACGTTGGCGTTTATCAAACGCTCGCGGGATCTTGGGTTTTCGTTGGAAGAAGTCGGCAAGCTGCTGACCCTGTGGCAAGACCGCCAGCGGGCCAGCGCCGACGTAAAAGCCCTGGCGCGCCAGCATATCGAGGAACTGAACCAGAAGATTCTGGAGCTGGGGCAATTGCGCGACACGTTGCAGGACCTGGTGGAACACTGCCAGGGTGACCATCGGCCGGATTGCCCGATACTCAAGGAGTTGGCGTCGGGCAGCTGTTGCGCCTGATCAGACCTGCACAAAACAAATATGGGAACAGGCTTATGTGGCGGCTGCCTTATGTGGGAGCTGGCTTGCCTGCGATTGCATCACCGCGATTTAACTGACATACCGAGGTGTCTGCATCGCAGGCAAGCCAGCTCCCACACAAGCCAGCTCCCACAACAAGCCAGCTCCCACACTTTTTAGATCTCCAATTGCCGGGAGATCACTGCATCCAAGGCGGCGGCGGTTCTTCCGCAGTCTTGCTCGGTGGCGCATCATCCGCCGCCCGAACCGCTTGCTTGCGCTCTTCATCCAGCCGCGCCGCTTCGATTTCGCGGATCACACCGCCCACATCCGCCAGCTCTTCCGGCTCATCAAACTCGCCGGTCAACACGCTGGCCGGGTGCAAGGTGCCGGCTTCGTACAGTGCCCACATTTCCTTGGCGTACTTGGTCTTCTTCAACTCCGGGGCAAAACGCCCGAAGTAGGAAGCCATGTTGCCCACATCCCGCTCCAGCATGCTGAATGCGTGGTTGTTGCCCGCCGCATCCACTGCCTGGGGCAGGTCGATGATCACCGGGCCGGTCGGCGTGAGCAGTACGTTGAACTCGGACAGGTCACCGTGCACCAGGCCAGTACACAGCATCAGCACGATCTGGGAAATCAGGAAGGCGTGATATTCGCGCGCCTGGTCCGGCTCCAGCGTTACGTCGTTAAGACGCGGCGCTGCATCGCCGTACTCGTCGGCCACCAGTTCCATCAGCAGCACGCCTTCCAGGAAGTCGAACGGCTGAGGCACGCGAACGCCCGCGCCGGCGAGGCGGAACAACGCCGCCACTTCGGCGTTTTGCCAAGCGTCTTCGGTTTCTTTCTTGCCGAACTTGGAGCCTTTCGCCATGGCCCGGGCCTGGCGGCTGTTACGAACCTTACGGCCTTCCTGGTATTCGGATGCCTGACGAAAACTTCGTTTATTCGCCTCCTTGTAAACCTTGGCGCAACGCAATTCATTGCCGCAGCGCACCACATAAACAGCTGCTTCTTTACCGCTCATGAGAGGGCGCAGCACTTCGTCGACCAGACCGTCTTCGATCAGGGGTTCAATGCGTTTAGGAGTCTTCATCAGCTTTTATTGTGGGTCCTTTATTACCAAATACGCGTATGGCACTCGTTATACGGCAATCGGCGCGCCGGTGGGAGGGGCTACCGACCTCTGACCGCTGAAGAATGCACTCAATATGCCAATTTCGTCGGCATTCAGCGTTCGATAATCGCCGTCACGCCCTGGCCGCCAGCGGCGCAGATCGAAATCAGCCCTCTGCCCTTGCCCGCCGCGTCGAGCAATTTGGCCAGGTTGGCGACGATGCGCCCGCCTGTGGCGGCAAACGGGTGGCCGGCCGCCAATGAGCTGCCTTTGACGTTGAGCCGGCTGCGATCAATGGCGCCCAGCGGCGCGTCGAGCCCCAGACGCGTCCTGCAATACTCCGGGTCTTCCCAGGCCTTGAGCGTGCACAAAACTTGGGCAGCAAAGGCTTCGTGAATCTCGTAGTAGTCAAAATCCTGGAGTGTCAGGCCATTTCTCGCCAGCAAGCGTGGCACTGCGTACACCGGTGCCATGAGCAGGCCTTCGGCGCCGTTGACGAAATCCACAGCCGCCGCTTCGCCATCGCGCAAGTAAGCAAGAATCGGCAAGCCACGTTCCTTGGCCCAGGCTTCACTGCCCAGCAGCACCAAGGAGGCGCCGTCGGTCAGTGGCGTGGAGTTACCGGCGGTGAGCGTGCCCTTTTCACTGCGCTCGAACGCCGGTTTAAGGTTGGCGAGTTTTTCCAGGGTCAGGTCGGGGCGCAGGTTATTGTCGCGGGTCAGGCCGAGAAACGGAGTAAGCAAATCGTTGTGCCAGCCTTCGGCGTAGGACGCGGCCATTTTCTGATGGCTTTCCAACGCCAGTTGATCCTGCTCGGCACGCGGTATCTGCCAGGTCTGCGCCATCAGCTCGCAATGCTGGCCCATGGACAGGCCGGTGCGCGGCTCGCCATTGCGTGGCAGCTCCGGCTTAAGGTGATGGGGACGAAGTTGTAACAGGACTTTTAATTTATCCGCCATGGACTTGCTGCGGTTGGCTTGCAACAAGATTTTGCGCAGGCCTTCATTCACACCAATCGGCGCATCGGACGTAGTGTCGACGCCGCCGGCAATCCCGCAGTCGATCTGCCCCAGGGCAATCTTGTTGGCCACCAGCAACGCCGCTTCCAGCCCGGTGCCGCACGCCTGCTGAATGTCATAGGCCGGGGTTTGCGGCGACAGGCGCGAGCCCAGCACGCATTCGCGGGTGAGGTTGAAGTCGCGCGAATGCTTGAGCACCGCACCGGCCGCCACCTCGCCGATGCGCAGGCCGTGCAGGTTGTAGCGCTCGATCAGGCCTTCGAGGGCAGCGGTGAGCATCGCCTGGTTACTCGCCGTGGCATATGGGCCATTGGAACGGGCGAAGGGGATGCGGTTACCGCCAATGATCGCTACACGGCGCAATTGAGTCATGGAAAGCTCCCTGAAGGTTATGGGGTGAATCTCTGAGCCTAGCCTAGGCTCAATCGAACGACTTTCACCTATTGATGGTCCACCGTTTGAACCCCAGCACTCGGAGAGCGTTCCATGTCTGACCGTTATATCGACTTCGCCAACTCAAGCCTCGGCCATCGCCTGGTCGCCGCCATTGGCCTGCCGTCACCGGTACGCCTGGAACGCTGGCAAGCTGGGCGCCTGCGCCCGGTGGAAGGTGCTCTGCTGCTGGGCGGTGGCGCGCTGGCCGCCAAGGTGCAGGTATTTGCGCACAAACTGACCGACGCGATTTACACCTACGGCGCCGAATCATCGACCTGGATTCCAGGCCACGGCCCCAAGCTCAAGGCCGTGGTGTTTGACGCCAGCGACTTGCAGCACACCGACCAGCTCAAGCAACTGCGCGAATTCTTTCAGCCTTTGCTGAAAAATCTCGATCACAGCGCACATCTGGTGATTCTGGGACGCGCGCCGGAAAGCCTCAGCGACCCGTTTGCCGCCAGTGCACAGCGTGCCCTGGAGGGTTTCAGCCGTTCACTGGCCAAGGAATTGCGCAGCGGCGGCGTGTTGCAACTGTTGTATGTGGGCGACGGCGCTGAAGATCAGCTGGAAGGCGCGCTGCGTTTCTTCCTGTCACCGAAAAGTGCGTATATCTCTGGCCAGGTCATTCGCCTGCAAGCCTGCGCCACCCCGGTTGAAGACTGGACGCGCCCGCTGGCCGGGCGCAAGGCGCTGGTCACGGGTGCTGCGCGTGGTATCGGCGCCTCCATTGCCGAAACCCTGGCGCGCGACGGTGCCGAAGTGATCGTGCTGGATGTGCCCCAGGCCAAGGCCGACCTCGAAGCCCTCGCCGCTCGCTTGGGTGCGCGCACCGTGGTGCTGGATATCTGCGCAGAAGACGCGGCCACACAGTTGATCGAACACCTGCCGGACGGCATCGACATCGTGGTGCATAACGCCGGCATCACCCGCGATAAAACCCTGGCCAACATGACGCCGGAATATTGGGACGCCGTATTGGCGGTCAACCTCAACGCGCCCCAAGTGCTGACCAAAGCCCTGCTTGATAGCGGCACCCTGCACGACAACGGCCGCGTAGTGCTGCTGGCGTCGATCAGCGGGATTGCCGGTAATCGCGGGCAAACCAACTACGCCGCGAGCAAGGCCGGGCTGATTGGCCTGGCACAGGCGTGGGCGCCGCTGCTGGGCGAGCGTGGCATCAGCATCAACGCGGTCGCGCCGGGTTTTATCGAAACCCAGATGACCGCGCACATTCCCTTCGCCCTGCGTGAAGCCGGGCGGCGCATGAGTTCCTTGGGCCAGGGTGGTTTGCCGCAAGACGTGGCCGAAGCCGTCGCCTGGCTCGGGCAGCCGGGTTCCGGGGCCGTCAGCGGCCAGGCGCTGCGCGTATGTGGGCAAAGCCTGCTGGGAGCGTGACTATGCAGTGGCAGACATTGGACAGCACCCCGTTTCTGTTGCCGCTGTATTGGCGGGCGGCGCTCAAGCGCAAGATCAGCGGCAGCACCTTGCCGGATGAAGGGTTGCGCTGCCATGTGCGCGTGAACCCGGCCGACGTCGCGGCTTATCGCAAGGTCTGCGGGTTTGCCGACAGCCCGGTGCTGCCGGGCACTTACCCGCATATCCTGGCGTTCGGTTTGCAGATGCAATTACTCACCGACAAAAAATTCCCCTTTCCACTGCTGGGGTTGATTCACCTGAGCAATCGCATTCGTATCCACCGGCCATTGGGCGGCGTGAATAACCTGCTGGTCGGTGTATACGCGCACAATCTGCAGCCCCACGCCAAAGGTGCGACCTTTGACATTGTGACCACGGTCGAGGATGCGCTGGGACTGTTGTGGGAAGCCGACAGCCGCATGCTGTGTCGAGGCGTGAAGCTGGACGGCGAGGCGCAAGTGGAGCCCTTGTCCGTCCTCGGCAATGTCAACGAACTGGCGCGGTGGAAGGCGCCCGCTGATATCGGCCGCCAATACGCGCGGGTATCCGGCGACTACAACCCGATCCACCTGAGCGCGCTGACGGCCAAGCTGTTCGGCTTTCCCCAGGCTATCGCTCATGGGCTGTGGAATACCGCCCGTACATTGGCCGCGCTACACGAGCACTTGCCTGCCGCCAATGTAGAAATAGACGTCGAGTTCAAAAAACCGGTACGCCTGCCCAGTGAAGTTGTTTTGCTCAGCAGTGCCGCAGGCTCGAGCGGAGAGTTACAGTTGAACGGCGCCGGCGATATTCAACATATGCTCGGCAAGTGGCAACCCATCGCCTGAAAAAAGCACATTAATTGTATATATACACCCTAAGTTATAGCGGACGCCTCGGCGTCCGTTTGTTTATTCAAGCCCATGATTTTTAAAATATAAATATCTTGATACATCCCTCGATTACACCCTTCGTATTAGTCATTAAGCCGACTGCAGCCCGGTGTATATAAATCGTTAATACCAAGTTGAGCGTTGCGCGAAAGAGTGCCCGGGTCTGTGATGACAACACGGACAAACGTATCGCTATCCCTAGAAATAGCGAGCGTTTGAAAACAACCCAGGTTGTACAGGTGCAAGGAAACTCAATCATGAAAACTCAAACTCAAGTAGTGCTTTGGAAAGCAAGTACCGCGCTGGCCCTGGTCATGGCGATGAGCCTCGGTGGCTGCAGCAGCGGTGGTGGCGGGCATCACAGCAGTGTGGCGGCATCTTCTCCTGATGCAGGCGCAGGTAGCGGCGCTGGTGGTGGTACAGGTGGCGGAACCGGTGGTGGCACTGGCGGCGGTACAGATGGCGGTACCGGTGGTGGCACTGGCGGCGGCACAGGTGGCGGAACCGGCGGTGGCACTGGCGGCGGCACAGGTGGTGGAACCGGCGGCGGCACAGGTTCAACCACTACACCTCTGGTTACCGGCCAGATTGCCGGCACCCTGGGCGGCACTGTCGGTAACGTAGGCGCAGCGGTCGGTGACCTCGGTTCGACCTTGAACAATGTGCCTATCGTCGGCACAACAGCAGGCGGCCTGGTTACGGCGACCGGCACTGCAGTCACCAGCATCGGCACTGGCGTCACCAGCGGTCTTGGTTCGCTGGGCACTAACAGCAACTCCCTGGGCATCACGGTCGCAGGTGTAGGTAATGGCGTTGCCGATCTGGGCACTGGCCTGTCGACCACTGGGAAATCGCTCTCGACCACCCTCGGCGGCGTACCCGTAGTGGGCGGTTTGACCGGTGGCGTCGGTGGAGCGGTAGGTGGTGTAGTGGACAAAGTTGGTCAAGCCGTCACCATGCTCGGCGATACCGTCAGCACTGCCAGCACCACTGGCCCATTGGGCTCGTTAACTAACACAGTGGGCGGCAAAGTACTGGTGCCTGTGGTGTCGCTGGTGGAAAACACTACCGGCAACCTCGGCAAGGCAACCGGCCTGGGCACCCCTGTGAATGGGCTGCTGGATAAAGTCGGCAGCACCGTCACCGGCCTGGGCACCCAAGTCGCCAGTGCTGGCGGCACCGGCAACCCTGTTACCACCATCGTCGGCAGCGCTCTGACGGGCGTAGGCGGCACACTCGATAAATCCGGCGGCTATGTCGCTCCAGCCAGTGGCGCAGCAGCGCCCGGCCTGCCTGAACTGGTCGGTGGCCTGGTGGCCAACGTGGGTAGCGGCCTGAACGCCGGCAACACCAACGGCACTGTGAGTGCAGCAGGTGTCACCGGTGGCGCATTGGGCAACACGGTCGCCTCGCTCGGCACCGTTCTCGGTGGCACGGGCGTCGCCAACACCGCCGCCACTGCGCCGGTGGCAGGCCTGGCCACTAACGTGGGCGCGGCGCTTAACCCAGTAACGTCCGGTGTAACCAGCCTGACCCAAAACGTCGGCACCACTACCGGCCTCGGCGCTCCAGTCAACGGCCTGGTGACTCAAGTCGGCGGTGCGGTGAGTGGTATCGGCACTAACCTGACCACAGCTAATGCCAACCCAATCACCAACGCGGTAGGTACCACCGTCACCACAGTCGGCAACACCGTAGGCTCGGTAGGTGGTTTGGTCACCGGCGGCACCAGTGGCAGTAGCGGTGGCTTGCTCGGCGGCCTCACCGGCGGCACCGGCGCCAGCACATCGGGCAGTGGCACTACAACCACGGGTACAAGCGGCGGTCTGGGCGGTTTGCTGAACGGCCTGACCGGCAAATAATAAATTGCACCTGGCCGATTAGACGGCCTCCCCTACAGCGCCTACGCTTGGTTGAGACGAGAGACCCTTATAAGTCTCTCGTCTTTTTTATGGGCCGGTCTTATCTAAAAAACCTGGCCCTCCCGAACCGCGTCCCAGAACCCGGCGGGCCCGAAACGCTGCTGCAGTTTGACCATGGAGTGTCCTATGCGCGTGTTGACGCCGTTGTTATTGCTCACCCTCAGTGCTTACGTTCAGGCCGAGACCCTTCCCAGCTTCCTCAACAGCAACGACACCATCCGCAACTTGCCGGTGCCCAACCTGCCCGCCGACGCTTATCGGCCGACCACACCCCAGACCCAGTTGCCGCAAGCGCCTGCCACCCAGAACCAGCCGTTGCTGATGGACACCAAAGTCACCATCCGCAAGCTGCAGATCGAGGGCGGTACGATCTACCCGCTGGACGAAACAGCCAAGGCCTATGCGCCCCTGATTGGCCGTGAGACCAACCTTGCGCAACTGATCGAAGCCACCCGCACGATCACGCGTCGCTACCAGCAGGACGGCTACCTGTTGTCCTACGCGTTCCTGCCGCAACAGAGCTTCGAAAACGGCCTGGTGCGCGTGGTATTAGTGGAGGGTTACATCAAGGATTACGAGCAAAGCGGCGACATCGGCTCAGTCTCGGCCTACGTCGACAAGCTGGCTAACAAACTGCTGGCCGAGCGACCGCTCACGCGCAAGACGTTCGAGCGCTATACCACGCTGATGGGGCGTATTCCCGGCGTGACCCTGCAGGCGCAAGTGCCGCCGCCGGGCACTACCGATGGCGCCACGCACATGAAGATCGAAGCCTCGCGCAAACCGTTTACCACCAGCATGAGCCTGGTCGATAACAACCGTAACGGCACCCAAGCGTTGCTCACCGCGACCAGCAATTCCCAGACGTCCATGGGCGAGCAGCTTTACGTCAGCGGCCTGTTCCCGCCGGGTGACGACAAAGAACATTACTACCGCGTGGGCTACAGCCAATTCATCAATGCCGAGGGCAGCCAGTTGATACTGGGCGCCGAGCGTTATCGCGCCGACCCCAAAAGCAATATCCAGCTGGACGGCGGCTTCGAGCTCAAGCCGCACCAGTCGATCGACCGCTACACCATTGGCCTCAGCCACCCGCTGATTGCCTCACCCAATGAGTCGCTGACCCTGGCCACACGCCTGTATGCGGTGGACCAGACCACGCGCTATCAACTCGTGGGCTACCCTAACCGTTTCGACATCGAAAGCGACCTGCGCGCCCTTGCGTTCGAGGGTGACTGGCGCAAGTCCGACACCCGCCAGTTGCGCATCCTCAGCGCCGGCCTGTACCAAGGCATCAACGGCCTGGGTGCCAGAGCCCACAGCGACCTGGGCACGGCTAAACCTGATCTGGACTTCTTCCGCCTGCGCCTTTCCGGTGTGCAGAGCGACAAGTTCTTCGACAACTGGCAAGGCGTGCTTTCGGGTGCGTTCTACTGGAGCGACGCCACCTTGCCCGACAGCGAGCGCGCCACCTTTGGCGGGCAGAACTTCGGCCGTGGCTACCCCGATGATCAAGCTTCGGGCGACAAGGGCTGGGGCGTGGCGTATGAGGTCAACTACAGCTTCAACCGCGCTGGCGACTGGGTGAAGATCCTGCAACCGTATGTGGTGCTTGACCGCGCCAAGACCTGGTTCAACGAACTGCCGGTCAAAGGCAACGACATGTCCTCGGCGGCCGTGGGCCTGCGCTTCGGCGACAACAAGTACTACAACATCGCCCTGGAAGCGGCCAAGCCGATGTCGGACATCGCCCTGGACAGCTTTAACCGGCGGCCGCGGTATACCTTGAGTTTCAGTTATCAGTTGTGAGGTTTGTGGGAGGCTGCGGGGCTGCGGAGTACATATCCGTTATTTGGGTGATGGCTGCTTATGGTTCCGCTCTTACAGCGGCTCACTTTTGGAAAGACCCAAAAGTAAGCAAAAGGTCTTCGCCCCAACACTCGGTGCCTCGCTTAGGCTCGGCATGCCCGCAATCCGACAGTGATTTGGGGGGCCGCCGCGATGGGCCATCCTTGGCCCAGCGCGGCTAAACCGGCATCCCTGCCGGTTTACCCCCCAAATCCCTGTCAGATTCCGGCCATCGTGTTTGACGGGGCGATTTCAGA
>NZ_WKDB01000073.1:0-30922 GCF_021606215.1 Pseudomonas sp. PA-5-4B
GGTCTTTTGATCTGCGCTTTTGATCTTGATCTGAAATCGCCCCCCAAATCACTGGCGGATTGCGGGCATGCCGAGCCATAGCGAGGCACCGAGTGTTGGGGCGAGGACCTTTTGGTTACTTTTGACTGGGCCGGCATTCCGGTCCTTGCAAAAGTGACCCGCCGTAAGAGCGGAAGCATAAGCCGCCGTTACCGCAGCAACGGATATGTATTCAACAACCCACCCCCACACATAGCGTTCGGCCTGTGTTCAACACATCTTCATGGCCCGCGCCAAGCGCAACGTACCCTGGCGGATCTCATCCCGATTGAGCGAAGCAAAGCCCAGGCGCAACGCGTTCTCCGCCAAGCCCTCAGGCGAAAACTGACGCGCACTGCGCACCACAACTCCCTGGCCCAGGGCATCCTCCACTAACCGGTCAACATTCGTCTCATCCTGGAAACGCACCCACAGCGCCAGCCCGCCCTCGGGCGTACGCACCTGCATACGCTCGCCGAACGCCTCGTGCAGACAGCTCTGCAACACTTCCCGCCGCGCGGCGTATTCTTTCGAAACACGGCGCAAGTGCTTCTTCAATTCACCCTCATTGATCAGGTCCGCCAACATTTTCTGCGCGACGGCATCGGTGTCGCCCACCACCAATGCGGCGCTTTTTTGCAGCACTTCAGTCACATGGGCAGGCGCCACCACATAGCTGCACCGGAACGTCGATCCCAATGCCTTTGAAAGCGAGCCGATGTAGATCACATGGCGTTGCGAGCTGTCACTGGCCAGCGGCAAATAGGGCCGCCCGTTAAAGTGATACTCGTGGTCGTAGTCTTCTTCGATCACGCAAAAATCATGCAGCGCCGCCAAGGCCAGCAGCTGTTGCCGACGTGCCGCATGCAGGCTTACGGTGGTGGGGAATTGATGGTGCGGGGTGAGATAGATCATGCGCACTTTATGCGTTTGGCAGAGCTGCTCGATATGGTCGGTGCGGCAGCCCTCATCGTCCATGTCGACCGTGATCAAACGCGCACCGAGTTTGCGGAAAATCTCCCACGCCGGCGGGTAACTCAGGCGCTCCACCAACACCACGTCACCGGGCTGGATCAGCAGGCTGGCCGTGAGGTACAGCGACACCTGGGTGCCTGGCGTCAGGCAGATATTCTCGGCGCTGATCATCAGCCCGCGATTGTTGCGCAGCATGTCGGCCAGCGCGCAGCGCAGGTAATAGCCGGTGCCCTCGCTGCCGTAGCGCACTGTGTTGGTGGTAAAGCTGCTGCGCAAGGCGTTGCGGTAGTAACGATGCAGCACGGCTTGTGGCAGCAAGCGGTGATCGCACGCGCCGTTATCGAAAAACAACGCGTCATGCCGGTGCTCCAGGGCAATCACCTGGGCGTTCTGGGCGAAGTAGGGCACGACCGCCTGTGGCACCAGCGCTGGGGCGAAAGACGGTTGCGAGCGACTGGGAGCGGGCTTGGGCGCCAGTTGCGCATTGACGAAGGTGCCACGGCGCGGCTCGCTGATCAGCCAGCCTTTGGTCATGGCCTCTTCGTAGGCCAGGATCACGGTCTTGCGGTTGACGTCGAGCAGGTGCGCCATCTCCCGAGTGCCCGGCAGCAGCGTGCCGGGCGGCAGCCGCCCTTCGAGGATGGCCGCGACGAGGCCTTCGGCAATCTTGCGATAGGAGGCTTGGCTTGAACCGTCATCAAGTTTGAGCAAGGGGCGCCATTTACGCATCTGGACCATCTGAAGTATCCAAAACTGGAGGTTTTAATGGGCCTAGTCTAGCGCAACAATCAGGCCTCACTTACTCCGAGGTCTTTATGAACACACGCCATGTAATCGAACTCTCTCCCTCGGGTAAAACCTTTGAAGCCGGTGACGAGCTGTTGCTGGACGCGATGCTCGCCAGCGGTTTGTCAGTACCGTTCTCGTGCCGACGCGGTGCCTGTGGGTCGTGCAAGGTGGTGGTCACCCAAGGTGAATACCGCGCCAAGCAACTGGCCCCCGGCGCACCCGCGCCGAGCTACCCGCTGGCGGCCAATGAGATGCTGCTGTGCCAAAGCCATGCCTGCGCCGACATGCGCCTGGAAATTCCCGGCTGGTCGCTGGACACGCCCGCGCTGGTCGTCGAGTCGACAGTGCTGAGCAAGCGCGCACTAAGCCCCGACATCATCGAGTTGGTGGTGATGCCGGATATGCCATTGGCCGTGCGGGCAGGCCAGTACCTCAAGGTCCGCCTGGTCGATGGCGATTCGCGGTGCTTCTCGATCGCCAACTTGCCGGCCGACGGCGATGGGCGGCTGGTGTTTCAGATTCGCCAGGTGAGCGGCGGGTTGTTTTCCGAGACCCTGCTGGGCAGCCTTGAGGCCGGCGACCTGTTGCCGCTGGAAGGGCCTTTTGGTGCCTGCACCTGGCAGGACGATGACGCTGCGCCGGTCGTCCTGTTTGCCACCGGCACCGGCTATGCGGGTATCAAGCCGATCTTGCTGACCGCCTTGAAGCGTGATGTGGAGGTGACGTTTTACTGGGGCGGCGCGCAAGCAGCAGATTTTTACGACCGCGCATTCCTGGACCAGGCGGTCATCGACCACCCGCGTTTCCACTGGCACCCAGTATTGGCCTCGCAGGGCAAGGTGCAGGAAGTCGCGCTAGGCCACGGGCACCGTTGGGAAGCCGCTCAGGTGTATGCCTGCGGTAATGGCGGCATGATCAGCCAGACGCGTGCCGAGTGCCTGGAAGCAGGTTTGCCGAGCCATCGGTTTATCGCCGAAGCCTTTGTGCCCAGCGGCCAGTCGAGCGCCGACGCGCTGCTCAAGACCCTGGATGACACCTGGGAAAAGGTCGGCCCGAGGTATTCGCTGGACGGCATGCTCGCCGCCCGTGAAAAAACCATCCGCGCCCTGGCAGCGATTGCCAGCCAGCTCAAGGTCGGCATGACCACCGGGGAAGCCCTCGACATGGCCGCCGAGCAGTTGCAGGCCATGGGCGCCTCCCACACCTGGCACCCGACGTACATCCGTTTTGGCGACGACACGGTTCGCCCACCGAGAGAAGGCATTGACCCACTGCGCCCGCTGCGTGCCAGCGATATCGTGGTGGTCGACCTCGGCCCGGTGTGGGACGGCTACGAGGGCGACTATGGCGACACCTTCGTCTTCGGCGAGTCAGCGCTGCACCGCGATTGTTTCAAGGCCGTGCATGAAGTGTTCGATGAAACCCGCGAGGCCTGGAAGCGTGGCATGACCGGCTGTGAACTCTATGACTTTGCCGAGGAACGGGCCGTTTCCAAGGGCTGGCGGCTGTCGCGCAACCTGGCCGGCCACCGTATTGCGGATTTTCCCCACGCACTGTTCGGCACCACGGAATTGGCCGAGCTTGAGATCACACCGAGTGAAATGGTGTGGGTGCTGGAGATCCAGCTCTGCCACCCCACCGAGCCGGTTGGTGGGTTCTTTGAGGATATCCTGATGCTTGAAGCTTGAAGGGCTGAGGCACTCTAGGTGTTAGGTAGGAGGTTTCCCGAGTTTCCCTGAACTATATGGGCGCAGTCGGCTCATACAGCCATTGCCAATCACGGCAATTATTTCTGTGCGATAGGGACATCACCTGTGAAATATGCAATCTGCGCCACCTTGCTGCTGTCACTGAGCGGCTGCCTGACCATGTCGGGTGAATACACCGTGACGGCTCAGGACGCCTCCGGCGCCCCGTTAACCAGGCTCGGCACCTTCACCGCCGAGGGCCATAACATTTACCCCATACGCAATGCGTTCTGCCTCAATGCGCCGGGGGCGACGGTCATCATTCGCGATGCCCGGACCGGCGAGGAACTGCGCAGCGAAAGCCCTTATCACTGCCGTTAAGCCTCAAAAAAAGGATTTCCATGAGAGCGTTTCTGATAGCAGGCCTGGCCGTGGCCGTGAGTGGCTGCGGCAATATTTCCAATATCCGTGCTTACAACACGGCCTATGTTGAACCCACATCCGGGGATACCGCACGTTTGCGTGTAATCACCAATGGCATGGCGCGCGGCGTGCCGGGCCGTGATTGCATCGACTGGCGTGTGCCTGGCGCCGGGGTGATGGCCGTGTCCGAATCCGGCTTTGCGGGTCAGAATAATGGCCGCAGCCTGGGCATGCCCGAGAGCAACCGCCGGGTGGAGGCGCAAGGCTCGGCGCGTAGCGAACTGAAGGTGCCGGCGAACAAGCCTTTTGCCATGAACTTCCAGAGTGAGGGCTATGTTTCTGGCGGCAATTCCTACAGCTGCAGGCAGAGCTTTCACTTCACCCCCAAGGCCGGGCAAGATTACGAACTGATCCTGCTGGACGGTGGCCAGTGCCTGATTGCATTGCAGCGCCTGAACCCGACGGGAAAACCGGAGAACGTGCCGGTAGAGAAGGCCAAGCTGTGCAATGCGATGGATATGTTTTAGGCCGCAAGCCAGACCTGTTTAATCACAACGCCGATCAATGTTGATCGGCGTTGTGGTTTTTACCTGCGCTTATCAGAGCTTCGGCAGTTGCCCCACACGGCCGATCATTTCCGTGACGATCTGCAGGTCCAACAGGAACTGCTCGACGGTCTTGAACTCACCGTCGGTGTGCCCGGTGTACTTCACGTCCGGCTTCGCCAGGCCGAATTGCACGCCATTGGGCAGCTCATGCACGGAGGTCGCGCCGGCTGAGGTGCCGAACTTGTGCTCCATGCCGAGGTTTTCGCTGGCCACGGCCAACAGCGCTTTGACCCACTCACCTTCAGGGTTGCGATACATCGGTTCTGCCACCGAGTAAGTGACGTCCATGGCCACTTTGGTGTGTTTGTCCCAGGCGCTGATTTTCTCTTCGATCTCGGCCTTGAGTTTTTCCGGCGACTTGCCCTTGGGAATGCGCAAGTTCACCGCCAGTTTGAAGGCTTTGGCGTCTTGGCCAACAAAGGTCAGCGAAGTGGTCAGCGGCCCCATGAATGCATCGGAGAAGCCCACGCCCAACTTGCCGCCCAGGTAATCCAGGCCCCAGTTGTCGGCGGCATATTTTGCGGCGTCGGTGATGTGGTTGTGCTTAAGGGCGATCTTGCCGTCGACGCTGTGGATCAGCTCCAGCATGCGTGCGACCGGGTTCACGCCGGTTTCCGGCTCGGACGAGTGCGCGGACACACCAGTGACCGTCAGCTTGACCTCTTTGCCCACCACCTTGGCCGCCACGGTGAAGTCAGCGCCGTTATTTTTGGCGTATTCGTCGCCGGCTTTTTGCAGGTTGGCCGCCAGCTCCGCAGGCTTGTCGCTGAGCAGAGTGGCCACCGACACCGAAGGAATCTGATTGGTGGCCGCGCCGCCGGTCATGGCGATGATTTCTGCGCCTTTGCCGTCACCTTTGCGCACCGGGAAGCTTGCCATGACGGTGCCGTAGCCTTTTTCGGCAATCACCACCGGGTAGCCGCCATCCAGCGCCAGGTTGTATTGCGGCGTCGGGTTATGCTCGAAGTAGTAAGGAATGGCGTCTCCGGACGTTTCCTCGGTGGTGTCCACCAGCAGCTTGAAGTTGCGCGCCAGTGGCAGCTTTTCTTCCTTGATGACCTTCATCGCATACATCGTCACCACGATGCCGTTCTTGTCATCCTCGGTGCCACGGCCGTACATGCGGTCGCCGATCAGGGTGACTTTGAACGGGTCAAGCCTGGTGCCGTCCTTGAGCACCCAGTTTTCCGGGGTCACTGGCACCACGTCGGCGTGGGCGTGAATGCCGACCACTTCATCGCCGCTGCCTTCCAGGGAGATTTCATAGACGCGGTTGTCGACGTTACGGAAGTTCAGGTTGAAGGCTTTGGCCAGGCCCTGGATCTTGTCGGCGATCTTGAGGAATTCCGGGTTCTTGTACTGCGGCAGGCCGTCGATGTTGAAGGTTGGGATCTCGACCAGCTCGCGCAGGGTTTCCAGCGCGGCCTTGCCGTACTTCACGCGGGTATAAATCCCCAGCAGGCGATTGATTTCGTTCTGCTGGTCGGCGCTCAGGGGTTTGTTGGCGAGGAAGGCTTCGATGGCCGGGCCGACGTCGTCGGTTTTTGCCAGGTCGCCCTTGGCCAGGGTGCCGAGGAAACCACGGAAATCGGTGGTTGGGGTTTCACCAAAGTGCTTGATGATGGCTGTGCTTTGTTCGACGCTGATATTGGCGGACGCAGGCGTGGCGACGGCCGCAAAGCTGGCGGCGAACAGGGTTGCAGCCACCAGTTTCTTGAGTGGAAAGTGCATGGTTAGAGGCATTCCTTTGCAGGCGGTGAGTAAGAGGTTTCTGATCGATCTGTCAGAAACATTTCCACACACTACCATCACCAAGGCCGGGATAGGGAGCCTTGTGGGAGCTGGCTTGCCTGCGATAGCGGTGGATCAGCAATGAAGTTGTCGACTGACAGTCCGCCATCGCAGGCAAGCCAGCTCCCACACAAGCCGGTTCCCACAGGGGAATAGGGTGAAGTTTGAAATGAGTGCTCAAGGCTTACCCGGATGCGGCTCCGGATACGGTGCAATCACGTCCAACGCCTTGGCATACGGCCCCTCCCACAACTGCTCGTGCAACTGCCCGATGCGCTTGGCCATCGCCGCGTCGTGCATCACCACTTCCAGGTTGCGCGAGTTATCCAGATACCCGCCCAACCAGTTGCTGGTGCCAACCCAGGCCACTTGCCCGTCGATCTCCATGGTCTTGCTGTGGATCACCCGCGCATACGGAATAAACCCTTGTTTGGCTTCGGGCAGGGTGACGATCTTGACCTCGACGTTGGGCAGCACGGCCAGGCTTTTGAGGTAGGGCAGTTCCAGCTTGTCGGTGTTCCAGTTGGACACCATCAGCTTGACCGACACCCCACGCGCAGCGGCGGCGCGCACGGCGTTGTCGATCACTGCGTAGTAGGGGCGGGTTTTATCCGGCCCGTAGGACAGCGGTGCATAGTCGAGCAATTGCACGCGCACTTCTTTCTTGGCTTCGCTTAGCAGGCGCGGCAGTTCCAGTTGTGAGTCGCCCACGCCGGGCGGGTTGTAGCGTTGCGGGCTGGCCACCAGGTAGTTGCCGGTGCGCGCAGGCTCCTGGGCCGCAGCGGGCAGTGGCACCGGTTGCTTATCCGCCAAGGCGGCCTGGGCTTGCCAGTCCTGGTTGAAGATCGCCTGCACCTGGCTGACCACGCTGGCATCGCTGATGCGCAAGCCGGTTTCATGGATATGCTCCAGCGAGCGCCAATCGAAATTCTGGCTGCCGACAAACGCCTGCTTGCCGTCCACCACCATGTACTTGGCGTGGATGATCCCACCGCTCAACTGCCCATAGGCCAACACGCGAAAGCTCAGGTTAGGAATTGCGCGCAGGCGTTCCAGCGTAGACGCCTCCGACAGCCGAATACCTTTTTCCTCCAGCAGAAAGCGAATCTTCACACCCCGTTTGCCGGCAGCTTCCAGATGCTCGATCACCTTGTCCATCACCGAACCGGGATGGTCGGCCGCGTAGAACTGGCCGATATCAATGCTGCTTTTTGCGCCGTCAAACAGCTCGATCCACACCGGCCCCGGCTGGCGCAAGTCGGCAGTCCCCAGCGCAGTGTCCACCGGCACGGTGTGTACCAGTTCAAACCCTGGAATTGAAAAGTCCGCCTGGGCAAGCGGACTCAACAGAAGGCCGGTCAGGCCTGCGATACGCAACTTTATCGAGAGGGACATAGGCGTCTCATCGGGGCAAAAAGAAAGGCGGGCGCATCATGCGCCCGCCCTGAAGGTCATGCAGTGCGGGTGTGCAACGGCGTTGGCACCAGATGCGGTACTTCACCCTGTACACGGGCGCCGGTGGCCGCGCGGATCAGCAGGATTTTCAGCTGGTCGTTGATGCGCTCCAGGCTGTCCTGGAAGAAGTTGTGGAACACCACGCAGAACAGCGCGATGGCGATACCCAAGCCGGTGGCGAACAAAGCCGTACCGATGCCACCGGAGATCTGGCCCGGGTCGGACACGCCGGCGCTGGCCAGCGCCTTGAAGGTGTCGATGATGCCGAGGATGGTGCCCAGCAGGCCCAGCAATGGCGCGGCGGTGGTGATGGTCTCGATGATCCACAGGCTGCGCGACAGCGGCGCACGGGTCTTGAGGTACTGGGTTTCGATTTCGTCGTCCAGGTCCTTGCGCGAGCCGTTGGAGGCCTTCTGCGCGAGGATCGGCAGCACCATGTTCAAGGGCAGGCTGTCGCGGCGGGTGAGGCTTTGCGGCAGGTCGCGCTCGCTGTGTACGTTGGCGCCGAGCACGTCGGTCAGGGCGCGGGCCTGGCGGCGCACGTAGGCGAAATAGATGCCCCGTTCGATGGTGATGAAGATCGCAATCGCCATCGCGGCGTACATCACATAGATGGTGATTTGGTGCAGCAGGTCCATGTCCATGAGTGTGTTCCTCTCAGGTGATTAATCAGAAATTCGCTTCCAGGGAAACCGTGACGGTACGGTCCAGGCCGACGATGTAAGCCGGGTCACCATCGCGGAAACCGCTGTAGCTCGCCGCGTTGGTCTTGGTGGTGTACACGCCGTCCAGGTACTTCTTGTCAAACAGGTTGTCGACGTTCAGGCGCAGAGTGGCGTCCTTGACCACTTTCTTGTCCACGGGCAGGTAGATACCGGCGCCGAGGTTGAAAACGGTGCGCGCCGAAATGGCTTCGTCGTTGGTCAGGTCACCGTAGAGCTTGCTGGTGAATTTGCCGCCGAAGGTGCCGTAGAAACGCCCGTCGTCATAGCCGATGTTGGCCGCCAGCATGTTGGCCGGCACGTTGGCGAACTGCTTGCCGCTGGTGGGCAATACGATCGGTTTGCCGGCGCTGAAGACGGTCAGGTCGTCCTGCTGCTTGGAGCTGGTGTAGGTGTAGGAGGTGTAGTAGTTGAAGTTGTGCGGCAGCTTGCCGCTCCACTCCAGTTCCAGGCCTTTGTTGATCACGGTGCCGGCGTTGATGTCGGCCGAATCGCCGTTGCTGTCCAGGGACGTGAGTTGGCGGTTCTTGAACTGCATGTAGAACAGGGTGGCGGCGAGGGTCATGTCTTCGCCGGTGTAGCGCCAGCCCAGTTCCTGGTTCCAGCTCAGTTCCGGCTTGGAGTCCAGGGAGCCCACGCCTTTGTCGTACAGCACGTAGTTCTGCGGGATACGCATGTTGCGCGAAAGGCTGTAGAACAACTGGTCACGCTCGTCGAGCTGGTATTTCAGGCCAGCGTTGGGCAGCAACTTGTTGTAGGTCTGGTTGGCCTTGCCCGGTTGTTCGGTGAGGCTGCCGTGGTTGGTGCCCTCACGCTCGACATTCATGTAGGCAAGGCCCGCGATCAGGGTCCAGTCCGAGTTGATGTACCAGGTGTCCTGAGCCCAGACTTTTTGCGCTGGCGTTACGGTGTAGCGGTCGCGGCCTTGTACGGTGTTGCCATTGGCGTCGACCACGGAGCTGGCGTCTGGCCAAGTGTCGCTGGGCTTGCCGCTGTTCTTGAGGGCAATGAACGGCTGGGTCTGGCTTTGGCGGGCGCGCTCGTACCAGTAGCCGAATTGCAGGCTGTGGTCGCCCAGGTCCCAGTTCAGCTTGGTGGTGATGCCCGGGCGCCAGGTCTGGGTGCGCGAAGGGCGGTAGTAGACGCCCGTCGTCGCGGAGCCGTCAGCGTTGTATTGGGCCTGCGTCGGCAGGTTGCCGAGGTCGAATACGCCGCCTTTGTTGGAACCGCTGTTGAGCGCATAGGCGGAGGAGCCCACGCCGCTGCCGTTGCCGTAGTAGTAATACGGGATCACCGAGAGCGACAGGTTGTCGCTCAGCTTGTACTGGGTGTTGAGCACGGCGGTGAAGGTCTGGAACGGGTTCTGTGCCAGGTCGTAATAGCTGCTGATCTTGCCGTTGGAGCCCAGCGCCGGCTTGGCCGGGTACGGGTCATACTGGCGGCCGAACTGCTGGAACTGCGCCTTGGTCAATTGGCTGTAACTGTTGTTGTCCTGCTCGTGGTACTTGAGGATCAGGTTGGCGGTGTTGCCGTTGCCGGCGTCGAAAAAGCTGTTCCACTCCACCTTGTCCGCACGCACCGCGCCCGAGCCGCGCCACATCTGGCCTTCGGTGTGGGACGCCGACAGCCAGTTGGAGAGGCCGTTGACTTCGCCGGTGTTGAGGCGCGCAAAGGTCTTGCGGGTGGCGTTGCTGCCCACCACTTGTTTAACGAACGCACCGGTTTCCTTGGTCGGGCGAATCGTCACGATGCCGATGTTGCCGCCACTGGAGCCGATGTGCGGGCCGTCGGCTTCCGACGAGCCCTGGGTGACGAAGATCTGGTCGATGTTTTCCGGATCGCCGAGCAGGTTGGAGTACAGCGCGTAGTTGCCGGAGTCGTTGATCGGCATGCCATCCACCGACATACCGACCTGGTCGGAGTTCATGCCGCGCATGGTGAAGCGAAAGCCCGACAGACCGGTGTTGTCCTCACTGGAGATGTTCAGGCCCGGCGTGTACTTGAGCTTGTCGATGGCGTTGCCGGTGGCGGTTTGTTTGTCCAACGCTTCCTTGGTGATGGTCGAGCGGCCCTTGGCGCTCTCTTCCTGGACCATGTAACCGCCCCCCGCGGTTGCCTTGCCTCCCTGAACTCCGATCGTGCCGACGTCACTGTCACTGGTATCAGCCATGACCACTCCATGGGTCATGCTCGTCGCGGCAACAAGTGCCAGATGAATACGTGTGAACCTCATCACTGTCGTCCTGGTGTCGGTGCTTATTGCACGCTGTAGTTGAAGGTGGCGGTGAAGCGTTGCTCGTTACGTCCACCGAAGGCTTGTTCGGGGAACGGCTTGACCTGCTTGATGCGGCGCAGGCTATTGGTAGCGGCCCGATTGAGCAGCATGCTCGGCGCCGGGGTCTGGATCCCGGCATCAAGGACGCGGCCTTGTCGATCCACCATCAACCACACCACCACCTCGCCACTGGGGCGCTCGAGGGACGCCTGGCGCCCGGTGGGGTATTGCTTGTACGTGTCCAGCTCGTTGCGCAGACCCTTGAGGTAACCGCCTTCCAGGGCCTGGCCATCCACTTTGGGCGGTGCCGGTGGCGCGGGCGGCGCGGGTGTCGGCGCGACAGCGGCCTGTACCGGCTTGGCCGCGACGGGTGCGACTGGCGCTGGCGTGGGAGTCGGTTTGGCGGCCACCACGGGCTTGGGTTTGGGCACCGGCTTGGGCTTGGGTTCAGGTTTTGGCAAGGGTTTGGGCGGTGGTGGCGGCGGGGCCGGTTCGGCTTCTTCGTCCTCGATCACCGGCGGTGGCGGCTCTTGCTCGACCACAGGCTCGGGAACCACTTCGGGCTCGGGTTCGACCAGGGCCAGCTCGACCGCCGACTCGTCGTACTGCGGCTGGATTTTCAACGGTTGGGACTGGATACCCAGTGCAATCAGCACCAGGGCGATCAGGGCCGGGACACTGCCCAGCAGCTGACGCGCACGAAACAGTACATACATGATCAAGACTTACGCGTGGCAATGGACACGGAGGTAAAGCCACCCAGGCGCAGGGTGTCCATGACTTCCACCAGGCGCGAAACCTCTACGCCTTTGTCGCTGTTGACGATGATGGTCGACTTGGTATCAGGCTTTTCTGCAGCCTTCAGTGCCGGCACCAACGCATCGACCGTGAGGGCCTTGCCGTCGAGTTGCAACTGGCCTTCGAGGCCCAGGGTCAGGATGAATTTATTCTGCGGCTTGAGTTGCTGCGAGCTGCTGGCGCTGGGCAGTTGGGTCTTCATGCCGAGTGCGGGGATCACGTTCAAACTCACCAGTACGAAAAACACCAGGAGGAACATCATCACGTCGATCATGGGGATCAACTCGATATGTGCCTTGCGTTTCTTGGGTTCATCCCAGGTTCTCATTCTGTTACCCCGTCGTTGAATTAGGGGCGACACGCTAACAACCAAAAATGACCGAATGGTTAACTTTAATTGACGTTTTAAAGGCTCTAGGACGCGTCTCTCAGAGATTTTACCTTGCGGTTTCATGACGTAATGCAATTGACACGAAGGCAGTACATTCTGGGGGAATTTACTTGAAGAGCTGCCGCGTATGCCCACTGCACTGCCTCAATTGTCGACCCCGCGACTACTATTGCGGGCGCTGGAAATGGACCAGGCCGAGGTGCTCTTCATGCTCGCCAACGGGCCGAAAATCGCTGACAACACGGCCAACATTCCGTCGCCCTATACCTTGGAAACTGCACAGAGTTTTATTGCCGGGGCCGCAGACAAATATCGGGCGGGCGAGTTGTTGAACCTGGGCATGCATGTGCGTGAAACCGGTGAGTTGGTTGGCATGGTCAGCCTGCGCCTTAACGCTCGTCATCACGCAGGGCATTTGGGCGGCTGGGTCGCGGCGCATGCGCGTAACCTGGGGTATGCCGCTGAGGCGGCGAGCGCGATGATGGGTTTTGGCTTCACCGAGCTTGGGCTGCAGCGTGTCGGCAGCCAATGCTTTGGCCGCAACAAGGAATCGGCGCGGGTCATGCAGAAAATCGGCCTGCGCTACGAGGGTTGCCTGCGTCAGGCGTTTCTCAAAAATGGCGTGTACGAAGACCTGCTGGGCTTTGCCACCGTGCGTGAGGACTGGGAGCGCGCGTTGTGAATGACGCAGTGGACCAAGGCAGGCGGCGAGTCCTTAGCGGGCTGGCGGTCGCTACCGCGTTTTCAATCCTCAGCCCATTTGCGCGCAGTGCCGGGGTGGATTACCCGTTCACCCTCGGCGTGGCTTCGGGCGACCCGCTGCCGGATGGTTTTGTGATCTGGACGCGCCTGGCGCCGTTGTTCAATGCAGCCGATGGCAGCGGTGGGTTGAAGCGCGCGGTGCCGGTGCGTTGGCGGGTGGCCAGTGATGCGGCGATGACGCGCATCGTGAAGCAGGGCGAAGTCTTGGCGACGGAGCGGTTCGCCCATTCGGTGCATGTTGAAGTGGCCGGGCTGGCGGCGGGCCGGCCGTATTGGTACCAGTTCGAAGGCCTCGGCGCGCAGAGCCCGGTGGGCCAGGCACGTACCACGCCACCTTTGCAGGCGATGGCCTCGGCTCGGCTGGGGTTTGTTTCCTGCTCGCATTGGGAGCGCGGTTACTTCAGCGCCTATCGCCATTTAGCCGCAGAGCAACCTGACCTGGTGTTTTTTCTCGGGGACTACATTTACGACAGCTCTTACGCCGCCGACTCGGGGAAAGTCTTTCGGGCCCACGGCAGCGGTAACGCGGTGAGCTTGAGCGACTACCGCAACCGCTACGCGCTGTACAAAACCGATCCGGACCTGCAAGCCCTGCACGCGGCCGCCCCCAGCGTGGCGACCTGGGATGACCACGAAGTGCAGAATGACTACGCCAACCGCTGGTCCCAGGACCCGAAGATTCCCGTGGCGCAATTTCTTCAGCAGCGGGCGGCGGCGTACCAGGCGTTTTACGAGCACATGCCGCTGCGCGCCAGCAGTGTGCCGAAGGGGCCGGACATGCGTATTTACCGGCGCCTGGATTACGGTCGGCTGGCGCGTTTTCATGTGTTGGATGGGCGCCAGTATCGCTCCGAGCAACCCTGCATCCAGGCCAACGGCAGCCATCAGGGGCATATCGCCGCCAACACTTGCAGCGACCTGCGTGATCTCGGCCGCACCATGCTGGGTTGGCAACAGGAAGCCTGGCTGGACCAGGGCTTTGCCCAGTCGCAGGCACAGTGGAATGTGATCGCCCAGGACTTGCTGGTGGCGCCCTTGCTCCAGCGCGACCTGAGCAACCACAAGGTGGGCCATTGGACCGATGGTTGGGACGGCTACGTGGCCAATCGTTCACGCATGCTGGCGTCCATCGGGCGTCACAAGGTCAGCAACCCGGTGTTCTGGGGCGGTGATATCCATTCGTTCTGGACCACTGACCTGCACGCCGACGCCAACAACCCGGACTCGCCAGTGATCGCCACTGAGTTTGTCGGCAGCTCGGTGACCTCCGATGGCCCGCCCTTTGAAGCGTTCAGCAAGATCCTGCCGCTTAATCCGCATGTGAAGTTTTTCGACAGCCGCCAGCGTGGGTATGTGTCGGTAGAGCTTACGGCTCAGAAGATGCTGACGAACTTTCGGGTGATAACTGACCCGCGCGATCCCAACGCCACGGTGTCGACCCTCAAGTCGTTTGTGGTGGAGCCGGGGCGGACGGGGGCGATTGCGGTTTAGTCCAGGCTGTAACGCACCGACAGCGCGCCTTTTTTCTCCGACAAGGCCAGGATGGTCACTTGGCCGAGCTCGTTCAGGGCTTGCACATGGGTGCCGCCGCAGGCGTAGGCGGGCAGTTCGCCGAAACCCACTTCGCGGGCGCCGTCTTCCAGGGTCATATGGCGCGGGTAGTCGGCGGCGATCCATTGGTTGACCTGTTGCTGGATCGCCTCGGCGTCGATGGCCTGGGCCATTTCGCCACGGATAAAGGTGATTTTGCACTCGCCCGGCCAATGGTGGGCTTTGATCGGCATCCAACCGAAGCTTTCTCCCGCATTGCCGATCAGGTGCCCGGCCGAATGCAGGCGCGTGTACAGGGCACGGCGTTGTGCGTCGACCCGTGCGCTGATCGGGCCGGGCTGCACAGGCTGGTCCACGTAATGCACCACACGGTCAGCCTCCTGAGTCACGCGCAGCACCTGGCTGTCGCCCAGCCAACCGGTATCAAAGGGTTGCCCGCCGCCTTGGGGATGAAAAATCGTCGACTGCAGGGTGACCGCGAACAGGCCTTCGTGGGGTGTGCAGCTCAGCACTTCAAGCTCGGCGGTCAGGTGGTCGTGGGTGAAAAACAGGCGCTCGGTCATCATTTACATCCGCATCAGGGTTCTACGGGCAGTATAAATAGTGCGTGGATGGGTGATAATCCGTTCAATTATCAATGGACCTGTGCGTCATGAGCATCAATCTTCCTTTGCCACTGCTGGGTGAAATGGCGATTTTCGTCAAAGTCGTGGAGACCGGCAGTTTCTCCGAAGCGGCGCGACAGCTGAGCGTTTCGCCCTCGGCGGTGAGCCGCAGTATCTCGCGTCTCGAACAGGCGCTGGCGACACGCTTGCTGCAACGCACCACGCGTAAATTGCGCTTGAGCGAAGGCGGCGAAGAAGTGTTCAAGCGTTGCCAGGAGATGGTCAACGCAGCGCGCTCGGTGATGGAGATCAGTGGCCAGTTCACCCATGAAGCCGAAGGCCTGGTGCGGGTCAGCGTGCCCAAGGCGGTGGGCCGGTTTGTGGTGCACCCGCATATGTCGGAGTTCTTGCGGCGCTATCCCAAGGTGGATGTGCAATTGATCCTGGAAGACCGGCATGTGGACCTGATCGACGACAATGTGGACCTCAGCATCCGCATCACCGACAGCCCGCCGCCGGGCTTGGTCGGCCGCCAACTGTTACCCATCGAGCACCTGTTGTGTGCCACGCCGCAGTACCTGGCCGCGCAGGGTACGCCTGAACATCCCCATGATTTGCTGGAACACAGCTGCATTTACCTGGGCGAAACGCCGGGGGATTCACGCTGGAAGTTTCGTCAGGGTGCCAAGGCGGTGACCGTGGGCGTGCGCGGGCGTTACGCCGCGAACCACACCGGCGTGCGCCTGGATGCGGTGTTGCAGCATGTGGGGATTGGTAGCTTGCCGTACTTCACGGCGCGCCACGCCTTGGCGGCGGGGAGCCTGGTGCAGGTATTGCCCGAGTGGGATTTTATTGCGTCCTACCATGGTGAGGCGTGGTTGCTGCATTCGCCCACGCGGTATCTGCCACCGAAGTTGCGGGTGTTTATTGATTATCTGGTGGAGTGCATGGCGAAGGAGCCGACACTGCGCCGAAGGTAGGAGTGCGGTCCAACTGTGGGAGCTGGCTTGTGTGGGAGCTGGCTTGCCTGCGATTGTATCGCCTCGGTTTAACTGATAGACCGAGTCGCCTGCATCGCAGGCAAGCCAGCTCCCACACAAGCCAGCTCCCACATTTAAAATCAGTGCTTGCTCTGATCCTGCGGCATGGCCAGCAGCTGTTTTTCCTGGTTCCAGTCGAACGGTTCATCGTTCTGTTCGGCTTCAAAGCGACGTTCTTCCAGGGCCTGGTACAGGTCCAGTTCTTCATCGGGCATAAAGTGCAGGCAATCACCGCCGAAGAACCACAGCAGGTCGCGAGGCACCAGGTGGGCGATTTGCGGGTAACGCAGGATGACCTGGCTCATCAGGTCCTGGCCCAGGTATTGGCTCTCGATCGGGTCGATCGGCAGCAGGGCGCGCAATTCGTCGAAGCGCTCCAGGAACAGGGTGTGGCTTTCCTCGGGCACCTGTTCGGCTTCGCCGACGGCAACCAGGATGCTGCGCAAGTGGTCGAGCAAGACGAGATGATCGGCAACGACGTTGGACACGAGATAAGTCCTCTAAAGCAAAAACGGGCGCGAGAGTATATGCCTCTCGCGCCCGTATTTATATGACCTTAGCTTTATAGGGTGTGAGCGGTCAGCGCACTTTACCCTCAGCCTGGGTCAGCTCTTCCTTGCTGAAATCATCCACATCGATCACCTTGCGGCGCGCGGCTTCGGCGTCGCGCAGGGTTTGCGCTTCGGTCGGTTGCAATACGCCCGCGTGCAGCGCCGCGTCGATGGCATGCTCGCCGGCGGCCGGTTTGACCTGGCCGCTTTTGAGCGCGGTGTGGAGTTTTTTCTGCAAGGGGTGGCTGGCACCCAGCAGGTCGTAGGCATGTTGCAGGGCACCCACCGGGTCTTCTGCCGATTGCGGGCGATAGCAACCCGCCAGCAACTCTTCCAGGGTCGGGTCGCCTTTGGCACGGCCAATCACCGCAGCCACTTCGGCGTCCAAAGCATCGGAAGGCCCCGTGTGACGACGGCCGAACGGGAACACGATCACCCGCAGCAGGCAACCGAGGACCTTGTTCGGGAAGTTGCTCAGCAGCTCATCCAGGGCACGCTCCGACTCACCGAGGCTTTCTTCCATGGCCCAGGCAAACAGCGGCTCCAGGTGATCCGGCGAATCCAGGTCGTGATAACGCTTGAGCGCAGCCGAGGCCAGATACATATGGCTCAGCACATCACCCAGGCGCGCCGACAGGCGTTCGCGGCGTTTCAGCTCGCCGCCGAGCAACATCATGCTCAAGTCGGCGAGCAGGGCGAATGCTGCGGCCTGACGGTTCAATGCACGGAAATAACCCTGGCTCAAACGGTTGCCCGGGGCTTTTTCAAAGTGCCCGATGCCGAGGTTCAGCACCAACGTGCTGGCGGCGTTACTCACGGCAAATCCGATATGTTGCATCAGCAGGCCGTCAAATTCCTTGAGCGCCTGGTCATGGTCTTCACGACCGGCCAGGGCCATTTCCTTAAGCACGAACGGGTGGCAGCGGATCGCGCCCTGGCCAAAGATCATCAGGTTGCGCGAGAGGATGTTCGCGCCTTCCACTGTGATGAAGATCGGCGCGCCTTGCCAGTTGCGGCCCAGGTAGTTGTTAGGCCCCATGATGATGCCCTTGCCGCCGTGCACATCCATGGCGTGGCTGATGCACTCGCGACCGCGCTCGGTGAGGTGGTACTTGAGAATCGCCGACAACACCGAAGGCTTTTCGCCCAGGTCGACCGCGTTGGCGGTGAGCATGCGCGCGCTGTCCATCAGCCAGGCGTTGCCGCCAATGCGCGCCAGGGCTTCCTGGATACCTTCAAAGGCCGACAGCGGCACGTTGAATTGCTCGCGCACTTGAGCGTATTGGCCGGTCACCAAACTGGTGAACTTGGCCGCGCCGGTACCGACCGCAGGCAGGGAGATCGAACGGCCGACCGACAGGCAGTTCATCAGCATCATCCAGCCCTTGCCGAGCATTTCCTGGCCACCGATAAGGAATTCCAGGGGGATGAACACGTCCTTGCCGGAGTTGGGGCCGTTCATAAAGGCGGCGCCCAACGGCAGGTGGCGACGGCCGATTTCCACGCCGGGCGTGTCGGTGGGGATCAGCGCCAGGCTGATGCCCAGGTCTTCTTCCTCACCCAACAAGTGGTCCGGGTCATGGGCCTTGAAGGCCAGGCCGAGGAGGGTCGCGACCGGGCCGAGGGTGATATAGCGTTTTTCCCAGTTCAGGCGCAGGCCGAGGGTTTCCTTGCCTTCCCATTCACCTTTGCAGATCACGCCGGTGTCGGGCATGGCGCCGGCGTCGGAGCCGGCCAGTGGGCCGGTGAGGGCGAAGCAGGGGATATCGTCGCCACGGGCCAGGCGTGGCAGGTAGTGGTTGCGTTGTTCGTCGGTGCCGTAATGCAGCAGCAGCTCGGCCGGGCCGAGGGAGTTAGGCACCATCACGGTGGAGGCGAGGTCGCCGCTGCGGGTGGCGAGTTTCATCGCGACCTGGGAGTGGGCATAGGCGGAGAAACCCTTGCCGCCATATTCCTTGGGAATGATCAGGGCGAAGAAACCGTGGGTTTTGATGTGCTCCCAGGCAGCGGGCGGCAGGTCCATGGCCTGGCCGATTTCCCAGTCGCTGACCATCGCGCAGAGTTCTTCGGTAGGGCCGTCGATAAACGCTTGTTCTTCTTCAGTCAGTTGCGCCTTGGGGTAGGCCAGCAATTTATCCCAATCGGGGCGACCGCTGAACAGTTCGCCGTCCCACCACACGGTGCCGGCGTCGATGGCGTCGCGCTCGGTCTCGGACATCGGCGGCAGGACTTTCTGGAACCAGCTGAACAGCGGCTTGGTGAAGTATTGGCGGCGCAGGTCGGGCAGCAACAGGGGCACGGCCACGGCGGCGATCAGCACCCAGAGGATGACCAGCAGCCAACCCGGTGCATGGCTCCAGGCGCCCATCGCCAGCAGGTAGACGGCAACCACGCCCAGCGCGGGCAGGGGCGCGGTGCGGCGGTGTGCCAGGTAGGCAATGCCGACCACCAGAACCAGTATCCACAACAACAGCATATTCAATCCTCCGTGAAACCAAGGGCGAAACCACCATGGAGCTTAGTCGGCATCCGAAAAAGCGCGGTGGCGAGGGTGTAACGAGTTGTGCTGGCGCACGCCGACATTTGGCCGAATCGTCGTTATCTCCACGGCAGGCCTGTCGTTAGACTCAAGGCTTCCCTTGGAGATAAAGCTCATGGATACGTACTTGAATCCCAGCCGCTTCATCGATAGTGACCACCCTGCGGTGGTGGAGTTCGCCGAAAAACATCGCGGAACCCGCCCGGATTTAAGTGACCAGGCGGTCAGTCTCTACTACGCCGTGCGTGAGGCGATTCGCTACAACCCGTACACCTTCAGCCGTGATCCAAATACCCTCAGTGCCAGCTTTGCCCTGGCCACCGGCGAGAGCTACTGTGTACCCAAGGCCACCTTATTGGCCGCCTGTGCCCGTCATTGCGGGATCCCGGCGCGCATTGGCCTGGCGGACGTGCGCAATCATTTATCGACACCGCGCCTGCTCGCGCTGCTCAAAAGTGATGTGTTCGCCATGCACGGCTATACCGAGTTGTACCTGCACGGCCGTTGGGTCAAGGCCACGCCGGCGTTCAACAGTCAACTGTGCGAGTTGTTCGACGTGCCACCGCTGGCGTTCGATGGGGTCAACGACAGCGTGTTCCACGCCTTCAACCGCCAGGGCCGGCGCTCGATGGAATATGTGCTGGACCACGGCCAGTTCAGCGACGTGCCCGAAGCGTTTTTTTTCGCGCATATTCAGCAGTGTTACCCGCACCTGTTTGCCGACGACACGCCGATCTCGCTGAAGGACATGCACAGCGATATGCACAGCGATTTAAGCCGCAGGTGAACCGGCGTATGCTGCTGCGTTCATCAAGCCATGTTCATCAACGATAAGGCGCGGTCATGCTGAAAATCTGGGGTCGTAAAAATTCATCAAACGTCAGGAAGGCACTGTGGTGCGCCGAGGAACTCGGCCTGGACTATGAGGCAATTGATGCGGGCGGGGCTTTTGGTGTGGTCGACACGCCGCAATACCGGGCCTTGAACCCCAATGGCCGGGTGCCGATGATCGAAGACGGCGACTTTGTGTTGTGGGAATCCAACACCATCGTGCGTTATCTGTGCGCCAAGAGCGCGTCGGATTTTTACCCGAACGACCTGCAAGCCCGGGCCAGCGCCGAGAAGTGGATGGACTGGACCACGTCGACGCTCGCCGATCCGTTCAAGGCGGTGTTCTGGGGCATCCTGCGTACCCCGGCGGAAAAACAGAACTGGGACAGCATCAATGCCGGGCGCCAAGCCTGTATCGATGCGCTTAACACCGTTGACCAGGCCCTCGCCGAGCAACCCTACCTCAGCGGCCAGCATTTCGGCATGGGCGATATCCCCTTGGGCTGCTTTGCCTACGCCTGGTTCGAGATGCCCATCGAGCGCCCGGCAATGCCCCATCTAGAGGCCTGGTACCAGCGCCTCAAAGATCGCCCGGCCTACCGCAAGGCCGTGATGACCGCGTTGACTTAATACTGACTATTAATACAGGTGACTGTACTTGTGCGGCGCGGGCAAGCACCATGCTTGTCATGCGCCGCCGTTGAACTACATGCGCTGCGCGCTCATCTACTCTTTCTATTCCCTTCTCTGGTGCGTAATCCGATATGAGTTCCGCTCTGTCCATCCGGCAGCTAACCAAAACCTACGGCAACGGTTTCCAGGCCCTGAGTGGTATCGATCTGGACGTTGCCGAAGGTGACTTCTTCGCCTTGCTCGGCCCCAACGGTGCCGGCAAATCCACCACCATCGGCATCCTCTCGACCCTGGTCAACAAAACCAGTGGCTCGGTGAATATCTTTGGCCATGACCTGGACAAATCCCCGGCGGCGCTCAAGCGCTCCATCGGCGTGGTGCCCCAGGAATTCAACTTCAACCAGTTTGAAAAGACCTTCGACATCGTCGTGACCCAGGCCGGCTATTACGGCATCCCGGCGAAAATCGCCAAGGAACGCGCCGAGCAGTACCTGACTCAGTTGGGCCTGTGGGACAAGCGCGACGTGCCTTCGCGTTCGCTGTCCGGCGGTATGAAGCGCCGCCTGATGATCGCTCGCGCGCTGGTGCATGAACCGCGCCTGTTGATCCTCGATGAGCCGACCGCCGGTGTGGATATCGAGCTGCGCCGTTCGATGTGGACCTTCCTCACCGAGCTGAACGAGAAGGGCATCACCATCATCCTCACCACCCATTACCTGGAAGAGGCTGAGCAGCTGTGCCGCAACATCGGCATCATCGACCACGGCACCATTGTCGAGAACACCAGCATGCGCAACCTGCTGGGCCAGTTGCATGTGGAAACCTTCCTGCTGGACCTGAAAAACAACCTGTCGGTGGCGCCGCAACTGCTCGGCTACCCAAGCCGCCTGGTCGATGACCACACCCTGGAAGTGCAGGTGGACAAAGCCATGGGCATCACCGCGTTGTTCACCCAGTTGGCGGCCCAGAGCATCGAAGTGCTGAGCCTGCGTAACAAAACCAATCGCCTTGAGGAGTTGTTCGTGTCCCTGGTGGAGAAAAATCTGGCGAAGGTGGCGGTATGAGTTCCGAACTGCAACCCAACCTCGTCGCACTGCAGACCATCGTTTACCGCGAAGTGAAGCGCTTTACCCGGATCTGGCCGCAGACCCTGCTGCCGCCGGCGATCACCATGGTCTTGTACTTCGTGATCTTCGGTAACCTCATCGGCCGCCAGATCGGCGACATGGGTGGCTTCACCTACATGGAGTACATCGTGCCGGGCCTGATCATGATGTCGGTGATCACCAACTCCTACGGCAACGTGGTCTCGAGCTTTTTCGGCAGCAAGTTCCAGCGCTCCATCGAAGAACTGATGGTCTCGCCGGTGTCGCCGCACACCATCCTGATCGGCTACACCCTGGGTGGCGTGCTGCGCGGCTTGATGGTCGGGGTGATCGTGACCTTGCTGTCGCTGTTCTTCACCCACCTGCAGGTGCATCACCTTGGGGTCACCCTGCTGGTGGTGGTACTGACGGCGACGATCTTCTCGCTGCTGGGGTTCATCAACGCCGTGTTTGCCCGCAACTTCGATGATATTTCGATCATCCCGACGTTCGTGCTGACGCCGCTGACCTACCTGGGCGGGGTGTTCTACTCCATTACCTTGCTGCCGCCGTTCTGGCAGACCGTGTCGCTGGCCAACCCGGTGTTGCATATGGTCAACGCCTTCCGCTACGGCATCCTGGGCGTGTCGGATATCAAGATCAGCGTGGCGATCACCTTTATGCTGGTGGCGACCGTGGTGCTGTATGTCGGCTGTGCGCGGTTGCTGGTGAGTGGGCGCGGGATGCGTACCTAAGCCGTTAGCTGCAATAAAAAACGGCCTCCAAGTGAGGCCGTTTTTTATTGACTGCAGGCAGGGTCAATGTGGGAGCTGGCTTGCCTGCGATAGCGATGGGTCAGGCAGCCATTGTTTAACTGACAGACCGCCATCGCAGGCAAGCCAGCTCCCACCTTTGGTTTTGTGCAGAGGTTTAACCTTTAAGTGCCAGCTCGATCAGTCCGTGCAGCTCTTGCACCGTCAGTGGTTCGGTCGAGAACAAAATGCGAAACACCGTCGGCGCCGCCAGCAGGTTGATTAAATGGTCCACGCTCGGCGGCGTACTCTGTGGGTAGCGATCGATAATCGTCTGAAGCTGCCCACTCAGAATGCTCACGCAATAACCCGGTGTGATCATGCTCTGCAGGTCACGCATCATGTTGCGCCCTGGCTCGGAGCTCATTTCATCCAGGTATTGCTCGGCCCAGGCCCGCAGATCACCGCGCAGGCTGCCGGTATTCGCCGGCTCACAGTCGGGGCGCATGCGGGCCAGGGCCACATCAGCCAACAGCACGGATAAGTCGCCCCAGCGCCGGTAAATGGTCGAGGGCGTGACGCCTGCGCGCGTCGCAATCATCGGTACGGTAACGCTGGAGCGCTCATGGGCTTCCAACAGCTCACGCACTGCTGAATGCACCGATTCTTGGACCCGGGCACTGCGGCCTCCCGGGCGAAGGCCTTCTTTTATCGCCATGCGTAAAACCTTAACACAAAGAATTTGCTTTAAGCGCGCGCCGGTAGCACACTGCGCAAAAGCAAAGTATTAGCTTTAGTGGAGTGTGCCCATGTCTCGCGTTATTTCCCAGCGGTCCAGTCTGGCGTTCCTGGTCATCACGGTGTTGACCTTCCTCGCCGCGTCCAGCGCGCCGACGCCGTTGTATCAGGTGTATCAGGAAAACCTGCATTTCTCCGCGACAATGCTCACGGTGATTTTCGGCGTATACGCCGTCAGCCTGTTGGCAGCGTTGCTGACCGTGGGTTCACTGTCGGATCACCTGGGGCGCAAGCCGGTGATTTTCGTCGCATTGCTGCTCAATATTGCGGCGATGCTGCTGTTTATCAACGCCGACAGCACCGCGCACCTGATTGCCGCCCGCGCGCTGCAAGGTTTCGCCACCGGCATGGCCACGGCGGTGCTGAGTGCGACCTTGCTCGACACCGACCGCCAGCGCGGCCCGATGCTCAATAGCCTGGCGCCGCTGTTGGGCATGGCCAGCGGCGGGCTGGGCAGTGGCCTACTGGTGGAGTTCGCGCCGCGTCCTACCCAATTGATTTACTTCACGCTGTTGGGGTTGATGGTGTTGCAGGCTGTGTATGTGTGGCGCCTGGCGGAAACCGTCAGTCGTATTCCGGGGGCCTTGAAGTCGCTGGCGCCGACCCTGCATGTGCCGCAGCAAGCGCGCCGGGCTTTATGGTTGGTGATGCCGCTGAATGTGGCGGTGTGGGCGCTGGGCGGGTTCTTCTCATCCCTGGCGCCGTCGCTGATCAAGGCTGCCACCGGTTCCACTTCGCACCTGATCGGTGGCGGCCTGGTGGCGGTCGTGACCTTGAGTGGCGCGGTGATGATCTACAGCGTGCGCGAGCGCCCGGCCGATAAAATCATGCGGCTGTCGGCAGGGCTGTTGGCCGTGGGCGTCGCGTTGCTGCTGGTGGCCGTCCACATGGGTATTTTGTGGCTGTTCTTTGTCGCCAGTGTGATTGCAGGTTTTGGTTTTGGCGGCGGCTTCATGGGCAGTGTGCGCAGCATTGTCGGACTGGCGTTGCCCCATGAGCGGGCCGGTTTGATGTCGGCGTTCTATGTCTTGAGCTACTTGGCGTTTTGCCTGCCAGCGCTGTTGGCGGGTTACTTGTGCCAGGTTTACGGCCTTATCGTCACGACTGAAGGCTATGGTGCGGCGCTGATATTGCTGGCCCTGAGTGCCTTGGTCGGTTTGATGCTGCAGAACTCGGTGCGGGCCAAGGCGGCAGTAGAGTGATGCTGTATATTGGTAAAGTAGATAACTTATAGAGATATTACCCGTTATATAGATATTCATTCAGGTTCTATGATGGCTTCAACCTCATACGAGGAAGAGGATTGCCATCATGACCTGCACGACGACTCCCAGTTGCACGCCCCCAGGCTGCAAAACCCCAAGCTATAAGCCCTTGAGCCATCTGACCCGCCCACGGGAAGTGATTCGCCAGTTCACCCCCAACTGGTTCGCCGCGACCATGGGTACCGGCGTGCTGGCCCTGGCCTTGGCTCAACTGCCGTTCAACCTGCCAGGTTTGCACGCCATTGCCGAAGGGCTGTGGGTGTTCACCATTGGCCTGTTTGTGCTGTTCAGCCTGTTGTACGCGGCGCGTTGGGTGATGTTCTTCCACGAAGCGCGACGCATCTTCGGGCACTCCACGGTGTCGATGTTCTTCGGCACCATTCCCATGGGCCTGGCCACCATTCTCAATGGCCTGCTGCTGTTCGGCCTGCCGCGCTGGGGCAGTGAGGTGATCCCGCTGGCTGAAGCCTTATGGTGGCTGGACGTGGCGATGGCCCTGGCCTGTGGTGTGTTGATCCCGTTCATGATGTTCACCCGCCAGGAACACAGCATCGACCAGATGACCGCCGTCTGGCTGTTGCCGGTGGTTGCCGCCGAAGTCGCTGCCGCCAGCGGTGGCTTGCTGGCGCCGCACTTGGCCGACGCCCATGCGCAACTGGTGATGCTGGTGACCAGCTACGTGCTGTGGGCGTTTTCCCTGCCGGTGGCGTTCAGCATCCTGACCATCCTGATGTTGCGCATGGCCCTGCATAAACTGCCGCCTGCCAATATGGCCGCGTCGAGCTGGTTGGCCCTTGGCCCCATCGGCACTGGTGCGCTGGGCATGTTGCTGTTGGGCGGTGACGCCCCGGCGATTTTCGCCGCCAATGGCTTGCCGGGTGTGGGCGAAATGGCCAATGGCCTGGGCTTGGTAGCCGGCATCACGCTGTGGGGCTTCGGTTTGTGGTGGATGCTGATCGCGGTACTGATCACCCTGCGCTACCTGCGCGCCGGCATTCCGTTCAACCTCGGCTGGTGGGGGTTTACCTTCCCGCTGGGGGTTTACGCGTTAGCCACGCTGAAGCTGGCGAGTCTGCTGCACCTGAGCTTTTTCAGCGTATTGGGCAGCGTGCTGGTGCTGGCACTGGCGCTGATGTGGCTGATCGTGGCCAAGCGCACCGTGCAGGGCGCCTATAAAGGTGAGCTTTTTGTTTCGCCATGCATTGCAGGACTAGCGAATAAGTAAGCGCGATTAGGTAAAGTCGTGGCCTGAGAAACTACACGCCTTCAGGCCACGCAGGAACACGGACGATGAGCCACCCCTCACAATTCACCTTGCTGCGCACACGGCGCTTTCTGCCGTTTTTCATCACCCAGTTACTGGGCGCATTCAACGACAACATCTTCAAGCAATCGCTGATCCTGGCTATTCTCTACAAGCTCACCATCGAGGGCGACCGCTCCATCTGGGTCAACCTGTGCGCCTTGTTGTTTATCCTGCCGTTCTTCCTGTTCTCGGCGCTGGCCGGGCAGTTTGGCGAGAAATTCAACAAGGACGCGCTGATCCGCGCGATCAAGATCGGCGAGATCGTGATCATGGCCGTGGGCGCCACAGGCTTCCTGTTCAACCACCTGGAACTGATGCTGCTGGCGCTGTTTGCCATGGGTACGCATTCGGCGTTGTTCGGCCCGGTGAAGTACTCGATCATGCCCCAGGCGTTGCACGACGATGAGCTGGTGGGCGGCAACGGACTGGTGGAAATGGGCACGTTTCTGGCCATTCTGGCCGGCACCATTGGCGCCGGGATCATCATGTCGTCGAGCAATTACGCGCCCTTGGTGGCGGTAGCGATTGTCGGCGTGGCGGTGCTCGGCTACCTGGCCAGCCGCAGTATTCCGCGGGCGGCGGCGTCCACGCCCGAGCTGCGCCTGAACTGGAATATCTTCAGCGAATCCTGGGCCACCTTGCGCCTGGGCCTGGGGCAGACGCCGGCAGTGTCGCGCTCGATTGTCGGCAACTCGTGGTTCTGGTTTGTCGGTGCGATCTACCTGACGCAAATCCCGGCCTACGCCAAGGAATGGTTGTACGGCGACGAAACTGTGGTGACGCTGATCCTTACGGTGTTTTCGGTGGGCATCGCCGTTGGCTCGATGCTCTGCGAAAAGCTCTCGGGCCGTAAGGTCGAGATCGGCCTGGTGCCGTTTGGCTCGTTTGGCCTGACGGTCTTCGGCCTGCTGCTGTGGTGGCACTCGGGCGGCTTTCCGCAATCGGCCCAGGAACATAGCTGGCTGGCGGTACTCAGCTACGGTCAGGCGTGGTGGGTGTTGTTCGATATCCTTGGCCTGGGTGTGTTCGGTGGCTTCTATATCGTGCCGCTCTACGCGCTGATCCAGTCGCGCACGGCCGAGAACGAGCGCGCGCGGGTCATTGCGGCCAACAATATTCTCAATGCGTTGTTCATGGTGGTTTCGGCCATCGTCTCGATCCTGCTGCTGAGCGTGGCCAAGCTGTCGATCCCCGAGTTGTTCCTGGTGGTGTCGCTGCTCAACATTGCGGTCAACACTTACATCTTCAAAATCGTCCCCGAGTTCACCATGCGCTTCATGATCTGGCTGCTCAGCCATTCCATGTACCGCGTGGAGCATCGCAACCTTGAGCTGATTCCGGATGAAGGCGCGGCGCTGCTGGTGTGCAACCACGTGTCGTTTGTCGATGCACTGTTGATTGGCGGCGCGGTACGTCGGCCGATTCGCTTTGTGATGTACTACAAGATCTACCGTTTGCCGGTGCTGAATTTTATCTTCCGCACGGCCGGGGCGATTCCGATTGCCGGGCGCCATGAAGATATCCAGATCTACGAAAAGGCCTTCATGCGAATTGCCCAGTACCTGAAGGAAGGGGAGTTGGTGTGCATCTTCCCGGAAGGCAAGCTGACCGCCGATGGCGAGATCAATGAGTTCCGTAGCGGGTTGACGCGGATTCTGGAGCAGACCCCGGTGCCGGTGATTCCGATGGCGTTGCAGGGGTTGTGGGGGAGCTTTTTCAGTCGCGATCCGAACAAGGGCATCTTTCATCGGATCTGGTCGCGGGTGGTGTTGGTGGCGGGTGAGCCGGTTGCGGTGGAGGCCGCGACGCCTGAGCAGTTGCAGGCGCGGGTAGGGGTGTTGCGCGGGAGTGTCAGGTAGTTATTTGCTGGCTGTAAGGGCCTCATCGCAGGCAAGCCAGCTCCCACATTTGAACGCTGAACACCGTCCAATGTGGGAGCTGGCTTGCCTGCGATAGCGGTAGTGGCTCAGGCGCTGATCTTGAGCCCAACCAGCCCGCAAATGATCAACGCCACACTCGCCAACCTGAACATCGCCATGGACTCCCCAAACAGGATAATCCCGGCGATCACCGTGCCTACCGCACCCACACCGGTCCAGATGGCATAGGCGGTGCCCAGCGGCAGCTCCTTCATGGCCAGGCCCAGCAGGCCGAGGCTGATGGCCATGGCGGCGATCGTCAGTGCTGTCGGCAGCGGCTTGCTGAAACCGTCGGTGTACTTCAGGCCGACCGCCCAGCCGACCTCAAACAGCCCGGCAAAAAACAGAATGATCCAGGACATGTTGATCTCCCCTCTATAGCTGGGGTCGTCCCCGGATTAAGCGCTTGAGAGCGTCGCGAGGTCGTCCCCGCGAAGCCCGGTAGCTTGCCGAAAATTGATCAGGTGATCAAGTTTACGGCGCGCTCTCCAGGGCGCGACGGTCTTCTTTTTCGCTCATTCTGCGAAAGTAAGTCGACAGCAATGCCCCGGAAATATTGTGCCACACGCTGAACAGCGCGCTCGGCACCGCCGCCAAGGGCGAAAAGTGCGCACTGGCCAGCGCGGCGCCCAGCCCGGAGTTCTGCATGCCCACTTCCAGCGCCAGGGATTTACGCTGCGCCAACGGCAGTTTGAACAGGCGGCCGGTGAAGTAACCGAGCAGATAACCGAAGCTGTTGTGCAGCATCACCACGGCCATGATCAACAGGCCGGACTCGGCGATCTTCGCCTGGCTCGCTGCAACGACTGCAGCGACGATGATTACGATGCTTACCACTGAGACCAGCGGCAATACCTCCACGGCATGGCGCACCCGGTCGCCCAGCACGCGTTGCGCCACCACGCCCAGCACGATCGGCAGCAACACCACTTGCAGGATCGACCAGAACAGCTCCATGAATGACACCGGCAGCCAGGCCGAGGCCAGCAGCCAGATCAATGCGGGCGTCAGCAGCGGGGCGAGGAGGGTAGTGACGGCAGCGATGGCTACCGACAGCGCGAGGTCGCCCCGGGCCAGCCAGGTCATGACGTTGGACGACGTGCCGCTTGGGCAGCACCCGACCAGGATCACGCCGACGGCGATTTCCGGCGGCAAGTGGAACGCCTGGCACAGCAGCCAGGCCACGCCCGGCATGATCACAAAATGCGCAACCACGCCGAGGGCCACGCGCCAGGGATGGCGGGCGACTTCGGCGAAGTCTTCCAGTTTCAAGGTCAGCCCCATGCCGAACATCACCAGGCCCAGCAGCGGCACGATGGCGCCTTTGAGGCCAATGAACCAGCCGGGCTCAAGGAAGGCGAGCACCGCGAAAATCAACACCCAGTAGGCGAAGGTATTGCCAACGAAGCGGCTCAAGGCGGCGAGTGCGCGCATGGGGAAGTCCTTGTTATTAGAGTTCGAGGGTGTAACTGCAATCAAATGTGGGGCTTGTGTGGGAGATGTTTGTGTGAGGACTGGCTTGTGTGGGAGCCGGGCTTGCCCGCGATGCAGGCACCTCGGTCTTCAGCTGGATCGAGTTGATGCTATCGCAGGCAAGCCAGCTCCCACACAAGCCAGCTCCCACATTTTGATCTTCACATGGCTTAGATGCCCTGCGGGGTTTCTTCGCCGCCCAGTGCCTCAACCAACGCCGGCAGGAACTCACCAAACGTCAGCATCATCAGGGTAAAGCTGGCATCCAGCTGGCCCAATGCCTCGTCGCCGCCGTCCTGTT
Source organism: Pseudomonas sp. PA-5-4B (assembly GCF_021606215.1). NCBI lineage: Bacteria > Pseudomonadati > Pseudomonadota > Gammaproteobacteria > Pseudomonadales > Pseudomonadaceae > Pseudomonas > Pseudomonas sp. PA-5-4B. The sequence continues at coordinate 29,345 of NZ_WKDB01000073.1, forward strand.
CAGCCTGGTCTTGCAGCAGGTCTTCGAACTTCAGGCGCTTGACGGTCATTTTGTCGTCGAGCATGAAGGACAACTTGTCCTGCCAGGCCAGGGACAATTGCGTCACGACTTTGCCGGTAGTCAGGTGCAGTTGGATCTCTTCGCCGGTCAGGTCCTGGCGCTTGCAGCGCACGATGCCGCCGTCTTCGTGGGTGTCGCGCAGTTCGCATTCGTCGAGGACGAAGAAGTCATCGGCCGGCTTCTGCGTGGTGACCCAGTCGGTCATGATCGCCGTTGGTGCGGTTTTAACCGTCAGCGGGCGTACCGGCAGGGTGCCGATTACTTCGCGCAGGGTCGACAGCAGGTCTTCGGCGCGTTTCGGGCTCGCCGAGTTGACCAGGATCAGGCCCTGTTTCGGCGCAATGGCGGCGAAAGTCGACGAGCGACGGATAAAGGCGCGCGGCAGGAAGGCCTGGATGATTTCATCCTTGATCTGGTCGCGTTCCTTCTTATAGACCTTGCGCATTTGCTCGGCCTCGATCTCTTCGACTTTCTCTTTAAGCGCGTCACGCACCACGCTACCCGGCAGGATGCGTTCTTCCTTGCGTGCAGCGATCAGCAGGAAGTCACCGCTGACATGCACCAGGGGAGCGTCTTCACCTTTACCAAAAGGTGCGACGAAACCGTAAGTGGTCAACTCCTGGCTTGCACACGGGCGCGCCAGTTTGGTGGCCATGGCCGCTTCCAACGCCTCGGCATCAACAGGCAGATCTTGGGTCAGGCGATAGATAAGCAGGTTCTTGAACCACATGGGGTGAGTCTCTCCTTTATACAAAGGGGGGCATTATTCTCTTGATCCGGGCTGAGGCCAACCCTGCCTAAGCCATTGGAAGGGCTGAAAAAAAAGATTTAAGAAAGTGCTTGCCAGACTTAAGGTCGCTCCGTAGAATGCGCGCCACACCGAAGCGAAGGGTGATTAGCTCAGCTGGGAGAGCGTCTGCCTTACAAGCAGAATGTCGGCGGTTCGATCCCGTCATCACCCACCATTCGTTTCAAGTGTTACGCGCAGCGGTAGTTCAGTCGGTTAGAATACCGGCCTGTCACGCCGGGGGTCGCGGGTTCGAGTCCCGTCCGCTGCGCCATATTCGGTAACCTGGAACACTGAACGCCAGGTCACCACAGAAAGCCCGCTCATTGAGCGGGCTTTTTGCTGTCCGGGGTTTGTAAAACCAAAAAAACGCCGCCGATCATTTCCGATGATTGGCGGCGTTTTTTTATGGGCTGATCAGAAATCCCAACGCGTTGTCACCATCACGTTGCGCGGCTCAGGTGTCATTGATAATGGTTTTTAACAGTGCCGCCAAGCAACGTATAAACGCAATAGACTCACATTTGGGGCTTGAGGCCCCGTTTTCCGGGGCGCGGAGGACACCAGAGAAATTATTTTAAATAAATTGCATTTAAATCAAGACATTGCAGATTTTTGGTGTATTATGCCGCCCACACCGAAGCGAAGGGTGATTAGCTCAGCTGGGAGAGCGTCTGCCTTACAAGCAGAATGTCGGCGGTTCGATCCCGTCATCACCCACCATTCGTTTC
>NZ_WKDB01000074.1:0-30465 GCF_021606215.1 Pseudomonas sp. PA-5-4B
TTTATGGCAAGCCATGTATAAGTTGGGCTGTGGGGAGGGCTGGCGCCCCTGTGGCACCGCGTGGGGGTCCGATTTTTAAAAAAAAAAGAGGGGGGGCCGCTGCGCGCCCCAGCGGGAGCAAGCTCCCTCGCCACAGTTACAGTGTCCGGGCAGGCATTCGCGCGGATACTTCACACCTGAAAGTGCTTCACCATCGTATTCAACTCATGCGCCAGGCTGGCAAGCGATTGCGAAGCGGCGGTGGTCTGAGTCGAGCCTTCGGCGGACTGAATCGACAACTGTTGAATATTCAGCAAGTTGCGGTCGACCGCCCGGGCAACGTCAGCTTGCTCCGCCGCCGCCGTGGTAATCACCAGATTGCGGTTGTTGATCTCGTCATTAGCGGCAAGGATATCCGCCAGCGCTTGCTGCGCCAGTTCGGCCAGGCCAATGGTTTGCTGGGTCATGGTGCTGCTGTCGAGCATGGTGTTGACGGTGCTGGCGGTGTTGGTCTGGATGCTGCCAATCATCTGTTCGATTTCCTGGGTCGATTGCGCGGTGCGATGGGCGAGGGCGCGTACTTCGTCGGCGACCACGGCAAAACCACGGCCCGCATCACCGGCCCGCGCCGCTTCGATGGCCGCGTTCAGTGCCAATAAATTGGTTTGCTCGGCAATGGTGCGGATAACGTCGAGCACTTTGCCGATGCCTTTGGCCTGCTCGGCCAGGCCGCCCACTTGGCTGGAGCTTAGCTCTACACCACGGGTTAGGGCCTGGATGGAACTCAGTGCCTCGACCATACGTTGCTGGCCTTTCAAGGCGATGCTGCGCGACGCCTGGGACAGGTCGGAGGTGGTGGCGGCATTCCGGGCGACCTCTTCAATGGCCGTGGTCATCTCGGTGACGGCGGTGGCGGCCTGCTCGATCTCGCCATGTTGCTGCTGCAGGTCGCGGCTGCCCTCGGCAGTAACGGCATTCAGTTCCTCGGCCGCTGCCGCCAGTTGGCTCGACGAGCCGGTTATTTGCCGCAGTGTCTGCACCAGGTTATTACGCATGGTCTCTTGTGCCCGCAACAGGCGTGTGGCTTCGTCATTGCCGGTCGGGTTGATGGGCTGGCTGAGGTCGCCCTTGGCGATGGTTTCAGCCACCCGGACCGCTTCAATGATGGGGCCGGTAATGCTGCGGGTCAGCAGCCAGGCCACCAGCACCGTGCCGCCACTCACCAGTACGATGACGATGGCGATACCGCCCACGGCATGCTGGTACGCGGCCACGGAAGTCTGGCCGGCAAGTTCTGCGCCCTTGTTGGCGAGGTCGATCAATTGATCGAAGTTCTTGGTCATCTGCTCATAGCTTTCTCGAATGCTGTTGAGAAAGTCACGGGCGCCAGCCTTGTCACCTGAGCGCGAGCGTTTGAGCATCTCGGTGTGGTTCTTGGCGTACCCTTCCAGGCTCTCGTTAAACACGTCCAGGCGCGACTTTTCCTCCGGCGTGCGCAACAGCGCTGCATATTGAGCCAGTTGCTCCTTGACGCTTTTCAGGCGACCCGCGGATTTGTCTTCGTAGGTCTGCATATCGGCGTCGCTTGCGGACAGGATGTGCGCCATTTCTCCCAAGCGAAAACGATCCAGCGAGGCATTGGCCAGGGCGAGGATCCTCACGCGCTGCATCCAGTTGTTTTGGATGTCGGCAGCCTGGGACTGCACTTCGCCGATCTGCTTGAGCGCGAACAGGCCGAGAAACACACTCAGCGACGCAATAGCAGCGAAGCCGATGAAGGCTCTGGCTGCGATTCTTATATTTCTCAGGAACATGGGTTTTCGCTCGGGCTGGGAACGCGTTGAAGAGCTGTGTCAGGCGGGTGCCCCAGACGGGGCAGGCGGATCGCCACAATCCTTAGTCGGCGGCCGAGACAAAGTCTTTAGGCGTTACGCGAAAGTGTCATCTTCGCCAAAAGAAAAACCCCAACCGGGTAACCGGCTGGGGTTTTTTGTGGGGCGTTCAGAGCGCTCAGGCTTTCTTGCGACTCGCCAGCGCTGTGACCGCGTAGCCAATACAGGCTGCCAGGATCGACCCGGTGAGGATGCCCATTCGATCCTCACCCGCGAACTCACTGGCGCCCGGCACAAAGGCCAGGGAGCCGACAAACAGGCTCATGGTGAAGCCGATGCCGCACAAGATGGCCACTCCCAGCACCTGGCCCCAATTGGCGCCGCTGGGCAGGGTGGCGATTCCGGTCTTGATGGCCAGCCAAGTGAGGCCGAACACGCCGATGGTCTTGCCGATCAGCAGGCCGGCAGCGATGCCCATGGGCACGTGGTGAGTGAAGCTGTCCAGGGTAACCCCGGTCAGCGACACGCCAGCGTTGGCGAAGGCGAACAACGGCAGGATAGCGTAGGCCACCCAAGGGTGCAGGGCGTGCTCCAGAGTCAGCAGTGGCGAGGGTTCGGCATTTTTGGTGCGCAGTGGAATGCAGAACGCCAAGGTTACCCCGGCCAGGGTTGCGTGCACGCCACTCTTAAGCACGCAGACCCACAGGATCAGGCCGATGATCATATACGGGCCGAGTTTGACCACGCCCAGGCGGTTCATCGCGATCAAGGCGACCAGGCACGTGGCCGCGCCCGCCAAGGCTGCATTCGACAGTTCGGCGGAGTAGAACACCGCGATGACGATGATAGCGCCCAGGTCATCAATGATGGCCAGGGTCATCAGGAACAGCTTCAGTGACACCGGTACACGCTTGCCGAGCAGGGCCAGGACGCCGAGTGCAAAAGCGATATCGGTGGCCATCGGGATTGCCCAGCCGGCGAGTGCGGCGGGGTTGTCCTTGTTCAGTGCCCAATAGATCAAAGCCGGCACCACCATGCCGCCAATCGCGGCCGCCCCCGGCAGTACTACTTGCGATGGCTTGGACAGGTGGCCGTCGAGCAACTCGCGTTTGACCTCCAGACCGATCAGGAGGAAGAACAGCGCCATCAGGCCATCGTTGATCCACAGCAGCGCTGGCTTGGCGATTTTCAGCGCGCCAACCTGCGCCACCACCGGCGTATCGAGGAAGGCGCCGTAGAGGTGGGATAGTGGTGAGTTATTGATGATCAGCGCCAAAGCGGCAGCGGCGATCAATAACAGACCGCTGGCGGCCTCCAGCTGGAAGAAACGGGTGAAAGTGCTACGCAGAGGCAAGGGATGCTCTCCAATAAGGTTCAATAGGTGGGTACCCTAACCCGTACTGTTAGTTGTTAAAACAAAAGTTATATTCTTATTTGTTATAAGAGAGGGTCAGGATTGGTCTTGCGTCAAAGCTTAGCAATTGTGTGTCTAATTGAGTCGTCACTGTATCTGTGTGGCGTGTAGGAAAGCCCCTAAAATCGGGACTGAAACCCTTAGAGACTCACCTCATGAACGACCACCGTACCTGGGCTCGCGAAGCCATCCGTGTCATCGAAGCGGACTTCCAGCGCAGCGCCGACACGCACCTCATCCCTCTTCCATTGCCGGGGCTGCCGGGTATCGAGTTGTACTTCAAGGATGAGTCCAGCCACCCCACTGGCAGCCTCAAGCATCGGCTGGCGCGTTCGCTGTTCCTTTATGCGCTGTGTAATGGCTGGCTCAAGCCGGGTGCGCCGGTGATCGAAGCGTCCAGTGGGTCTACTGCGGTGTCGGAGGCGTACTTTGCGCGTTTGCTTGACCTGCCGTTTATCGCGGTGATGCCGGCCACCACGTCCCAGGCGAAGATCGACCAGATTGCCTTCTATGGTGGCAAGAGCCATCTGGTAAAGGATCCGACGCAGATCTACGCCGAGTCCGAACGTTTGGCGAAGGAAAGTGGCGGTCACTTCATGGACCAGTTCACCTACGCCGAGCGCGCGACGGACTGGCGGGCAAACAACAACATCGCTGAGTCGATTTTCCAGCAGATGCGTTTTGAGCATTACCCGGAGCCGAGCTGGTTGATTTCCAGCCCCGGCACCGGTGGCACCACGGCGACCCTGGGCCGCTACGTGCGTTATCGCCAGCATTGCACCCGCGTGCTGTGTGCCGATGCCGAGCGTTCGGTGTTTTTTGACTACTACCAGACGGGCGATGCCAGTTTGCGCCTGGAGTGCGGTTCACGCATCGAAGGGATCGGCCGGCCACGGGTCGAGGCGTCGTTTTTGCCCAAGGTGATTGATGCAATGGTCAAGGTGCCGGATGCGCTGTCATTGGCAGCCATGCATTACCTGGCCGAGCGGTTGGGGCGGCGGGTGGGTGGTTCCAGCGGGACTAACCTGATCGGCGCTTTGGTCGCGGCGCTGCAGATGAAAGCGGCGGGGGAGTCGGGGTCGATCGTGGCGATCTTGTGTGATGGGGGCGAGCGGTATGCGAACACGTACTACGATCAGGCTTGGTTGGCGGAGCAGGGGTATGAGCTTGGCGGCTTGATAGCAGCCGTTGCGGCCAGTGTAGAGAAGGGTGAGCCGTTGCCTGCCAGCGTCCTGCGCGCCAATATCTGACACGCCCAATAAACCCATGTGGGAGCTGGCTTGCCTGCGAAAGCGGAGTGTCAGTCGCCGAATTTATCGACTGAACCACCGCCATCGCAGGCAAGCCAGCTCCCACATTTGATACGGGTTGGCTGTAAGAAGTGCTTAAGCTTCTATACCCAGCATATCCCGCGCCAACGCCTCGGCAATCCGAATTCCGTCAACACCCGCCGACAGGATGCCACCGGCGTAACCTGCGCCTTCACCGGCCGGGAACAAGCCTTTCACGTTCAGGCTCTGCATCGACTCGTTACGGGTAATGCGCAGTGGCGACGAGGTGCGGGTCTCAATACCGGTCAGTACCGCATCGTGCAGCGAGTAACCTTTGATCTGTTTCTCGAACGCCGGCAGCGCTTCACGAATCGCCTCAATGGCGAAGTCCGGCAATGCCAGCGCCAGGTCGCCCAGGGCCACCCCCGGCTTGTAGGACGGTTCCACACTGCCAATGGCGGTGGACGGCTTACCGGCGATGAAATCACCCACCAGCTGCGCCGGCGCCTCGTAGTTGCTGCCGCCGAGGATGTAGGCGTGAGACTCCAGGCGCTCCTGCAACTCGATACCGGCCAGCGGTCCGCCTGGGTAATCCACCTCAGGCGTGATGCCGACCACGATGCCGGAGTTGGCGTTGCGCTCGTTGCGTGAATATTGGCTCATGCCATTGGTGACCACGCGGTTCGGCTCGGAAGTCGCCGCCACCACGGTGCCGCCCGGGCACATGCAGAAGCTGTAGACCGAACGGCCGTTCTTGGCGTGGTGTACCAGTTTGTAGTCGGCGGCGCCCAGTTTCGGGTGCCCGGCGTATTTGCCCAGGCGCGCTGCGTCGATCAGTGACTGCGGGTGTTCGATACGGAAGCCCACCGAGAATGGTTTGGCCTCCATGTACACGCCACGGCCGTGCAGCATACGGAAGGTGTCGCGGGCGCTGTGGCCCAGGGCCAGAATCACGTGCTTGGAGAGGATCTGCTCGCCGCCGTCGACGACCACGCCGTTCAACTGGCCATCTTCGATCAGCACATCAGTGACGCGCTGCTCAAAACGCACTTCACCACCGAGAGCGATGATCTGCTCGCGCATGTTTTCCACCACGCCGGTCAGGCGGAAGGTGCCAATGTGCGGCTTGCTGACGTAGAGGATTTCTTCCGGCGCGCCGGCCTTGACGAACTCGTGCAGCACTTTGCGACCGTGGAACTTCGGGTCTTTGATCTGGCTGTAGAGTTTGCCGTCGGAAAAGGTCCCGGCACCGCCTTCGCCAAATTGCACATTGGACTCGGGGTTGAGCACGCTTTTGCGCCACAGGCCCCAAGTGTCTTTGGTGCGCTGGCGCACTTCCTTGCCGCGTTCGAGGATGATCGGCTTGAAGCCCATCTGCGCAAGCAACAGCCCGGCGAAAATGCCGCAGGGGCCGAAACCCACCACGATCGGCCGTTCAACCAGGCCTTGCGGCGCCTGGCCCACCACTTTGTAGCTGACGTCCGGTGCCGGGTTGATGTTGCGGTCATCGGCGAACTTGAGCAGCAGGGCGGCTTCGCCCTTTACGTTCAGATCGATGGTGTAGATGAAGCACAGCTCCGACGATTTCTTGCGCGCGTCGTAGCTGCGTTTGAACAGGGTGAAGTCGAGCAGGTCATCACTGGCGATGCCCAGGCGCTGCACGATGGCAGGCCGCAGGTCTTCTTCGGGATGGTCGATGGGCAGCTTGAGTTCGGTGATTCGTAACATGACAGGATCCGGTGGGCGGCGGGCTTCGATGCCGGCTGTTTTGCAAACCGGCGATTATAAGCCCCAAAGGCTGATTCCCGTCATGTTAAAACAGCCCAAGGCTGAATCAGTCGTCCCGCGAGCCGCCGAATGATGCACAACCGCGCTGGACCTGGCCATTGACCCGCAACTCGGCGGTCATGTGTTGCAAGCTCCCGCTGGCGGCATCGATGCAGCGTTGTGGGGCTACCCACAGTTCGATGTGCTGGTTATTGGCTTCGGTCATCAGGTTGAAACGGCCGTCACCCAGTTGCTCTTCGACAAAAGGCACCGCCAGTGGCGGCTGGCCCTCGCGTTCCAGCACCATGCCCTTGGCCGTTACGCTCATCGCCCAGGCCGGTTTATGGCCATTGGCCCGCAGAATCATGCGTTTGAAGTCCGGGTCGTTACAGGCCGAGGTCGAGCGTTCTACACGATACAGTTGTTGCAGGTCGACCGAACCCTGGGTGCCGCTGGCCACCCCGGAAAACTTGCCGCGTAAATCGGCAAACAGCACGCCTTGCTGGCCGGCCAGGGACGCGGCTTCCTGCAAGACGCTGGTGCCGCCGGTGTCATTGACCACGTAGTTGCGTTTGTCGCCGCACGGCTGGAACAGCAGTTTGTCGCCCACTGCCGTGAGCTCACCCTGCATGCGGGTCAGCCCGACGGTAGACGGTTTGGCCGGCTCGCTCTCGAACATCTGGCAAGCGGTGAAGAGGGGCAGCAGGGCAAACAGAGCAAGGGTACGGGCGGCGCGCATTATTGGGTCTCCAAACTAGTGCCGCCACGTTACGCAGGGTGGCGCCGCATCACAAGCTCGGGACACAGTTTGAATAATCTGTTCCCTGGACGATGGCAGCGCAGGCGTTACTAATAGGGATGTTTCCTATAGTGAAGATTGGAGAGCCGTGAGAGTGTCGGCGTTTTTGGTAGGGGGCCGTGATGAGTATCAAATGGAGTATTTGCGTTCTTTTGCTCTGGGCAGGCGCTGCCTTGTCAGACGAGCCCATCCGGTTCGTCCTCTCGTCAGCCAGTGATTTCACCGACATCTCGGTGACGCTGAAAAAGGCCGAAAACCCTGATCCGGCCTACGTTGAGGTGAATGTCACGTTAACTCCTGAGGCGAAGGCAAGAGCGAAATCCCTTACGTTGCTTGCCTACAAGAAGCACCTGACACTTTATGTCGACGGCTATCAGCTCAGTACCGCCATGGTTCAAAGTGAGCTGGGTGGGCAGTTCAGTTTTGTTGCCCCGCGCGCACTGGTGATCGAGTGGATGTCTCAGTTCTCGCGTGAGGCAAGCGCCACTCAACCCACGATGTAGGTCTGACCAGTCTGTAAGCCTTCGACACTTTTCGCGTAGGCCAGTGCTACATCGGCACCCGGAGCCGGTTTGTAGCCGCGGAAGTACGGCGCGTAGCTGCCCATGGCTTCGAGCAAGACGGTCGGGCTCACCGAGTTGATGCGCAAGCCGCGCGGCAATTCGATCGCCGCCGCCTTGACGAAGGCATCCAATGCGCCGTTGACCAATGCGGCAGAGGCGCCGGTGCGGATCGGATCGCGGTTCAGGATGCCGCTGGTAAAGGTGAACGAGGCACCGTCGTTGGCGTAGTCGCGGCCGATCAGCAGCAGGTTGACCTGGCCCATCAGCTTGTCCCGCAGGCCCAGTTCAAAGTCGGCTTCGCTCATCTCACCCAGTGCCACAAAATTCACACTGCCTGCCGCGCAGACCAACGCGTCGAACTTGCCGGTCTGCTCGAACAGTTTGCGGATCGATGCGCTGTCGCTGATATCCACCTGGAAGTCGCCGCCGCTGCGGCCGATGCTGATCACCTCGTGACGCTGCGCCAGTTCCGCCTTGACCGCTGAGCCGACCGTGCCGCTGGCACCAATCAATAGGATTTTCATCGTGCTGTTCCTCCGGGGATTAAGTGAGGTTTCAGTCTAGGATGGCTTTTTAAGTGGATAAACGCGCTAATAGGCAACCTTTGGTTTTCAATTGGAAACAATCCATGAGCGAAATGGATGACCTGGCGGCCTTTGCCGTGCTGATCGAAGCGGGCAGTTTTACCCTGGCGGCGGAGCAATTGGGCTGCAGCAAGGGCCAATTGTCCAAGCGCATCAGCCAATTGGAAGCGCAGTTTTCGGTGGTGTTATTGCACCGTACCACTCGCAAGCTCAGCCTGACCGCCGCCGGTGCGGCGTTGTTGCCCCAGGCTCAGGCGCTGGTGGACCAGGTGGAGCGCGCCCGTCAGGCGTTGGCGCGGCTCAAGGACGATCTGGCTGGCCCAGTGCGTATGACGGTTCCGGTGTCGCTGGGGGAAACCTTCTTCGATGGCTTGTTGCTGGAGTTCACCCAGCAATACCCGCAGGTTCAGATCGAGCTGGAACTGAACAACAGCTACCGCGACCTGGCGCGTGATGGCTTCGATTTGGGCGTGCGCATGGGGGCGATGGATAACGAGCGGCTGGTGGCCAAGCCACTGTTGGCCTGGCATGAAATGACCTGCGCCAGCCCGGCCTACCTTGCGCAGCATGGCGAACCGCTGACGCCTGCGGATCTGGCCGCGCACACCTGTCTGCTCAACAGCCATTACAGCGGGCGTGAGGAGTGGTTGTACCACCAGCAACATGAACTGCTGCGGGTGCGGGTCAGCGGTACCTTCGCTTCCAACCACTACAACCTGTTGAAAAAAGCCGCCTTGGTGGGCGCCGGCATCGCCCGCCTGCCGTCCTACGTGTTACCGGCGGAACTGGCCGACGGGCGCTTGCGCTGGCTGCTGCGTGATTATCAAACGCGCAGCATGCCGATGTACCTGGTTCATCCTTATCAAGGTGGCCTGCCGCGCCGAACCCAAGTGTTGGCCGACTACTTGGTGGACTGGTTCAGACGCAGCGGCGAAACCCTGGATCGCCTTCAGCGGTAGCGGCGCGCGATCAGGTGATCAATCGACAGGCAACCTGGGCCTTTGGCCACCAACAGCAGCAGTAACGCGATCCAGGTGCCATGGGTGGGGTAGGCCTCGGGGTAGACGAACAGTTGAATGGTCAAGGTCATGCCGATCAGCGCCAGGGCCGAGAAGCGCGTGGCAAAGCCCACCAGGATCAGTACCGGGAAAAAGTGTTCGGCAAATGCTGCCATGTGCGCGGCCACTTCCGGTGACAGCAAGGGCACGTGGTACTCGCTGCGAAACAGCGGCAGGGTTGAAGCGGCAAGCTTGGGTTCGCCCAATTGGAAGGTGCCGTTGATGATATCAATCGCAAAGCCTTCGACTTTGGTCTGGCCGGACTTCCAGAACACCGCCGCAATGGAAAACCGTGCGAGAAAGGCGATCAGGCTGTAGGGGATTTTTTCGAACAGCGCGATGGTCCGTTTTACCAGGCAAGTAGGGGAAGTGTTCATGGCGATTCCTTTTGTTCGGTGTGCAAATGAATGATGGCGTCGTGGCTGATCAGCAGTGTCAGGCAATGGTTGAGGTCGAATTCGGCTGATGCTTCAAGCGCGTGCTCTACCGCCATTTCCAGGCCTGATCCCTGGTCAAGGCTGTTGATAAACGCCACCGAACCGCTGTCGATGGCGAAGACCTTGACCGCCAAGCCCTGGCGTAACACCAGTGCACTTTGGGCGTACCAAGGGTTCAAGGTGGCAATGGTGCCTTCGGTCTGGTGCGCGGCCCATACCGCAACCACGGCGTAGGGTGAATTCAAGGTGGCCAGGGACGGATGCAGGTGCAGGCTTAGCTGCCCCAGGTCGGTCGGCCCTTGCAGTTGTTCTAGGATGGCCTGCTGATTCAGTGGCTGGCGGTCCGCGGCGTGATAAGCACGCACCCGCAGGCGTTCCAGGCGTGCGACGTCCGCCAGGTAAGGCACGCTCGCAGCCGGTTCGAACGCCTGGATGAACGCGGCAAACGTGCTGCCGTAATCGCTGATCAACGGGCTGTCGGGCGGGCTGGCTTGCACGTACAGGCTGGCCATCGCGCGAAAAAATTCATCGCCAACCAATTGCAGCGTTACCGGATAAGCGGCGGCGAGCGCGTTGATCAGCGAGCTGTGGACATTGTTTCGATACACCGCGAAACGGCTGGCCGGGTCGGCGCCGTTGCTGCTGAACAATCCGTCGGGGCAGGCCTGGTCGGCGTCGAGCAAGGCGCCGGCAAATGCAGCTTGATCGCTCATGGCTTCAATACCTTCGCCTGTGACAGATGCCAGTCGGCGTGTTGGGCTTCGGCGTGTAACACGCTGAAGGCGGGCACCTGGTTGTCCCGCTCGATCAGCGTGGCCACCGGGCCGGTGTACTTGAGCACCTGTTCATAGAGCTGCCACACCGCGTTATCGATGGGCGCGCCATGGTCATCGATCAGCAGGCGGTCGCCCAGGCTGTCGGTGTCTTCGGCAAAGCCGGCCAGATGAATCTCACCGACGGCCTTCAGCGGTAGCGCATTGATGTAGGCCAGTGGATCGCGCTGATGATTGATGCACGACACATAGACGTTGTTGACGTCCAGCAACAGCCCGCAACCGGTGCGCCGGATGACCTCGCTGATGAAGTCCGTCTCGTCCAGGGTCGAGCGTTGGAACTGCAGGTACGTCGAGGGGTTCTCCAGCAGCATCGGCCGCTTGAGGGTGCTTTGTACCTGATCGATGTGCTCGCACACCCGGTCCAGGGTCGCGGCGTCGTAGGCAAGCGGCAGCAAGTCATTGAGGAACACCGGGCCGTGGCTGGACCAGGCCAGGTGTTCAGAGAAAGAGTGGGGTTGATAGCGTTCGATCAGCGTGGCCAACCGTGCCAGGTGCTCACGATTAAGCGGGCCTTCGCCGCCGATGGACAGACCCACGCCATGCAATGACAGTGGGTACTGTTCGCGTATCAAACCCAGGTAGTGATGAAACGGGCCGCCGGCGACCATGTAGTTTTCGGCGTGAACTTCAAAAAAACCGATATCGGGCGAGGTCTCGAGCACTTCAAGAAAATGCTCGTTCTTCAGCCCCAGCCCGGCCCGGTAAGGGAGGCCGGGCACCTGAGCCGGTGAGACCGTGTGCTGGGGTAAAAGCGTCATCATCAGTACTCAGGTTTTGCAGGGTTTCAGGACTTGGCGGTGAAGGCTGCTTCCTGGCCGAAACCGGTCGGCGAGGTGGCGCTTGGGGTCTTGGCGCAAGTGCCGGCTGGGACCAGTTTCCAGGCGTTGGCCTGGTCTTTGACTTTCGAGGTACCGGCGCAGGTAGTACCGGCGCCTGCAGCGCAATCGTTCTTGCCGGCTTCGGCGACACCAAAGCACTTGTCCATTTTCGCTTCGTCAGCGTGGGCCATGTTGGTCAGGGCGGAAAAGCTCAGGGCCGAACCCAGGGCCAGAACGAGGGTAGCGGCGGACAGCGAACGGGATTTAGTAGTCATGGTGTAACTCCAGCAGTGAGGTTGGGTAAGGAAGCGTTTTTGCTTGCTTACCCCTCTAGAGTTGGGGCATCAGGCTGCGTTACAGCAGGTGATAAATAAATTTTCGAGGCCGAGCAAATGGCGCCGTGAGTCTTAGTGTTCGCAAGCCCCGTATGCGCTTGCTGTAGGATCAAGCAATGCCTGGCACTGGGCGAATGTGCGCAAGACCAATAAGGAGCGTTGGCTGTGAAAAACCGCTTTGCAGATTTTTTCATCAGCAGAAATTTCTCATTCTTGTGGCTGGGGCAAGCCCTCTCATCGTTTGGCGAGTTCGTTTTCGAGAGCACCGTCATTGTGTGGCTGGTGACTGACCTGTTTCACGACAGTGCGTTCTTGCCGACGGCCGTAGGCCTGGCAGTGGCGGCTTCGGCTATACCGCGTGTATGGGTGGCCCCACTGGCCGGGGCTTGGGTCGATCGGATGGCCCCGTTGTACGTGATGATCGCGGCGGATGGGATTCGGGTGCTCAACTTCCTGATCTTTTTCGTGATCTATTCACTGGCCGGGCTGGACCCGATGCAAGTGTTCGTCGGCGTTCTGCTGTTGTTGTTGGTGAACAGCACGGCCGCACAGTTTTTCAACCCGTCACGCCAGGCGATCATGCAAGTGGTCATCCCTTCGGCACGCCGCGTTGAGGCATCGGCCAAGGCAATGTTTTCCCTGACGGGCATTTCAGTGTTGTCGGCGTCCCTGGGGCCGGCCTTGTTTGTCTGGGTGGGCCCCGCCCTGGCACTGCTGATCAATGTGCTGGCCTTTGCCTGTTCGGCCCTGTGCATCGCATCTACCCAGGGCCTGCGCCGGACCTTGCTGGCCGAGCAACAACGGCCGCCCTTTTGGCATGGAGTGCTCGCAGGGCTGCGGTTTTCCTGGGGGCACGCCTCGATCAGGACGTTGTTGATCGGTGTGGCGTTGTACGGGTTTTCCCTGGGGGTCAATAACGTCGCGTTGTCCTTGTACGCCTTCAAAACCCTGGGCTTGAGCCCTTATGAATACGGTCTGATTCTCGCAGCGTTCCCTGTGGGCGGGTTGATTGCTGCCGTGCTGGTCCGGCCGCTGTTGAAGTCACTGAGCACGCGTCAGGCCTTTACCTTTGCGTTGCTGTGCATGGGGTTCAGTTACCTGGCGTATTCGCTGCATCCGCCGTTTTACCTGGCCTGGGCGCTGATGTTCAGTTGTGGGTTGTTCTTCTCGGTGTTTGCGATTGTGCAAGGGCCGATGCTTCAGGAAGCCGTGCCTGAAGGCTACATGGGGCGTGTGTCCGCGACGGTCACGCCGGTACTGGCCATCGCCTCGTTGACCGGTACGCTGGTGTGTTCTCAGACATTGAATAGGGCAGAGCGCGTCATAGCCTATTTCGACGCGCCGCTGGATGTGTACGGCGCGTATATCTTCCTGGCGGCGGGCTTGCTGCTATTGGGCGGGGCATTGATGCTGGCCGGCCAGCGCGCGGGCAAGGGGGAGTTGGTCGCGACGCTTTGAACCGCGATAAAAAAACGGCCCGAAGGCCGTTTTTTTGTTATCTCAATGGCTCAGCCACCGAGATAGGCTTCACGCACCTTCGGATCCGTGAGCAATTGCTCCCCGGTGCCCTGCATCACCACCCGGCCGTTTTCCAGCACGTAGGCGCGGTCGGCGATTTTCAGCGCCTGGTTGGCGTTCTGCTCCACCAGGAATACCGTCACACCGTCCTTGCGCAGTTGTTCGATGATATCGAAGATCTGCTGGATGATGATCGGTGCCAGGCCCAGTGAAGGCTCGTCGAGCAGCAACAGCTTGGGCTTGCTCATCAGCGCCCGGCCGATGGCGAGCATTTGCTGCTCGCCGCCGGACATGGTGCCGCCGCGCTGGCTGAAGCGTTCCTTGAGCCGTGGGAACAGGTGCAGCACCTTGTCCATCTGCTCCTGATAATCGCCCTTATCGGTGAAGAACCCGCCCATGGCCAGGTTCTCTTCCACCGTCAGGCGCGAGAACACACGACGGCCTTCGGGCACCACGGCAATGCTCTTGCGCATGATCTCGGAGGAAGCCTGGCCCACCAGTTCTTCACCCATGTAGCGGATGCTGCCGCTATGGGCCTGGGGTGAACCGCACAGGGTCATCAGCAAGGTCGACTTGCCGGCACCGTTGGCGCCGATCAGCGTGACGATTTCACCTTGGCGCACTTCCACGTTGACGCTGTGCAGCGCCTGGATCTTGCCGTAGAAAGTGGAAACGTTTTCGAATTGCAGCATTTTACGCTTCCCCCAAATAGGCTTTGATCACTTCCGGGTTGTCGCGGATCTGCTCCGGCGTACCGTTGGCCAATGGCGTGCCCTGGTTGATCACCACGATGTGGTCGGAAATGCTCATGACCAGTTTCATATCGTGTTCGATCAACAGCACCGTGGCGTTGTTTTCCTCACGCAGCACCGTGATCAGCGCCTTGAGGTCTTCGGTTTCCTTGGGGTTCAGGCCGGCGGCCGGTTCGTCGAGCATCAGGATCCGCGGGCGGGTCATCATGCAGCGAGCGATTTCCAGTCGGCGTTGTTGGCCGTAAGCCAGGGTGCCGGCCGGGCGGTTGGCGAACTCGGTCAGGTTGACCTTGTCCAGCCAGTACGCCGCGTATTCCATGGCCTCGCGCTCGCTCTTGCGGAACGCCGGGGTCTTGAACAGGCCAGCAAAGAAGTTGGTGTTCAAGTGCCGGTGCTGGGCGATCAGCAGGTTTTCGACCGCCGTCATGTCCTTGAACAAGCGCACGTTCTGGAAGGTTCGCACCACGCCCTTGCGGGCGATCTCGTGACCGGCCAGGCCCTGGATGGGTTGGCCATCCAGCAGGATGCTGCCACCGCTCGGCTTGTAGAAGCCGGTAAGGCAGTTGAACACCGTGGTCTTGCCGGCGCCGTTCGGGCCGATCAGCGCCACAACCTGTTTCTCTTTGACGGTCAGGGCCACGCCGTTGACCGCGAGCAAGCCGCCAAAACGCATGCTCAAGTTTTCGACTTTCAGGATCTCGCGGCTCATTTGCGCAGCTCCATGTGTGGGCGTTGCATCGGCAGCAGACCTTGGGGACGCCAGATCATCATCAGTACCATCATGGCGCCGAACATCAACATGCGGTATTCGCTGAACTCACGCATCATTTCCGGCAGCAGGATCATCACGATCGCCGCCAGGATCACGCCCAGCTGCGAGCCCATGCCACCCAGTACCACGATGGCGAGAATGATCGCCGACTCGATAAAGGTGAACGACTCCGGGGTCACCAGGCCTTGGCGCGCGGCGAAGAAGCTGCCGGCGAAACCGGCGAAGGTTGCCCCCAGGGTGAATGCCGAGAGTTTGATGACGGTCGGGTTCATGCCTAATGCACGGCAGGCGATTTCATCTTCGCGCAACGCTTCCCACGCGCGGCCGATCGGCATGCGCAGCAGGCGGTTGATCACGAACAGTGCCGCCAATGCCAGCAACAACGCCACCAGGTACAGGAACACCACTTTGCTCACCGGGTTGTAGTCGATCCCGAAGTATTCGTGGAAGGTCTGCATGCCTTCGGCTGCGGTGCGGTCGAACGACAGCCCGAAGAACGTCGGTTTGGGGATGCTGCTGATGCCGTTGGGGCCACCTGTGATATCGGTGAGGTTCCGCAGGAACAGCCGGATGATTTCACCGAAGCCCAGGGTCACGATCGCCAGATAGTCACCGCGCAGGCGCAGCACCGGGAAACCCAGCAGGAAGCCGAACGTGGCCGCCGCCATGCCGGCCAGTGGCAGGCAGATCCAGAAGCCCCAGCCCAGGTAGTGCGAGAGCAGCGCGTAGGTGTAGGCACCCACGGCATAGAAACCCACATAACCGAGGTCGAGCAGGCCGGCCAGGCCGACTACGATGTTCAGGCCCAGGCCCAGCAACACGTATATCAGGATCAGGGTGGCAATGTCGACGGCGCCGCGCGAGCCGAAGAACGGCCAGATCAACGCGGCCACGATCAGCCCGATGATGATGTAGCGCTGGGTACGCGGCAGGGTCAGGAATTGGCTGACCTTGGGCGACACCAACGGGCCACGGTTGCCCTTGAAAAACGCACCGACCTGCTGGGTGAACAGCACGCGCAGGAACATCAGCACCGAGCACAGGGCGATGATGGTCAGGGTCACGGGACCGGTGCCATGCACTTCCAGGTTGATGCCGACAATGCTCAGCTTGAGGCCGAGTACCGGAAAGGCCACGGCCCAGACCAGCAAGGCGCTGAAAAACGCCGATTTAAGATATCTGCTCATACTTTCTCAACCTCCGGACGGCCCAGGATGCCGGTCGGACGGAACAACAGCACCAGAACCAACAGGCCGAACGCCACGACGTCCTTGTACTGGTCGCCGAACACGTCGGCGCCAAAGGCTTCAGCCACACCCAGCACCAGCCCGCCGAGCATCGCGCCCGGAATACTGCCGATACCGCCCAAGACCGCTGCGGTAAAAGCCTTGAGGCCTACCAGGAAACCGGCGTTGGGGTTGATCACGCCGTACTGCATGCTCAGCAGCACCGCCGCAATGGCTGCGAGTGCGGCACCGATCACGAAGGTCAGGGCGATGATGTTGTTGGTGTTGATGCCCAACAGGTTGGCCATCTTGATGTCTTCGGCGCAGGCCCGGCAGGCGCGCCCCAGACGGGAGCGGGAAATGAACAGGGTCAGGCCGAGCATTGCCACCAGGGTGACGACGAAAACCAGCACCTGCATGTACGAAATCAGCACTTCTTGTGCGCCACCTGGGCCGAAGGAGAAGCTCCCCGGAATCAGGTTGGGAATGGACTTATCCTTGGAGTCCTGGGACAGCAATACAGTGTTCTGCAGGAAAATCGACATGCCGATGGCGGAAATCAGCGGGATCAAACGGTTGCTGCCACGCAAGGGGCGGTAGGCGACGCGCTCGATACTGTAGCCATAAGCACTGGTCACGACGATCGATGCCAGGAACGCAGCGGTCATCAACAGCGGCAGGGAATGGATACCCAGCATGGCCAGCCCGGCAAGGGCGATGAAGGCCACGTAGGAACCAATCATGTACACCTCGCCATGGGCGAAGTTGATCATTCCAATGATGCCGTAAACCATTGTGTAGCCAATGGCTATCAAGGCATAGGTGCTGCCAACGGTCATGCCGTTAACCAGCGTTTGGAAAAAATGATAGATCTCAGGCATTACAGCGCTCCTAAAAACCCGATACGCATTTCACTGGTGGAGTCATTTCCGGCTCGGTGCCCTGCTCTGTGATCAGGTTGCACGAAGCGTTTGCCAGCGAACCGCTGGTGACGGTTTTAAGATTTTCAGGTGAGCCAGCGCCCGGATCGCGGGTGACATGGCCCATAAACCTCGTAAAACAAAGCCCACTGCTCTCACAGTGGGCTTGTTGGACCAGTAACGCCTGGCTTACTGAGGGGAAACTTCGGTTTTTGGTTTACCGAAGTGCCATTCGTAGACCACGAATTTGAAGTCCTTCAGGTCGCCCTTGGCGTCGAAGCTCAGGTCGCCAGTTGGGGTCTTGAAGGTGCCGGCGTGGATAGCAGCAGCCACTTTGGCGGTGTCTTCGCTTTTCGCGGCGGCGATACCGCCGGCGATCACTTCAACGGCCGAGTAGGCCGGGAACACGAACGGACCGGTTGGGTCCTGCTTGTTCTTGGTGAACTCTTCAACGATGGCCTTGTTGGCCGGGTCGGTGTCGAAGGATTTCGGCAGGGTAACCAGCAGGCCTTCGGAAGCGCCCTGGGCGATTTGCGAGATGGAGTCGTTACCCACACCTTCTGGGCCCATGAACTTGGCGTTCACGCCTTTTTCCTTGGCCTGGCGCAGGATCAAGCCCAGCTCTGGGTGGTAGCCGCCGTAGTAGACGAAGTCGACGTTGGCTTGCTTGAGCTTCTGGATCAGCGAGCCGAAGTCTTTGTCGCCAGCGTTGATGCCTTCGAACAGGGCGACTTTCACGCCTTTCTTCTCGAGGGTCTGCTTGACGGCGGTGGCGATGCCTTCACCGTACTGCTGTTTGTCGTGGATAACAGCAACGACTTTCGGCTTCACGTGGTCGGCAATGTAGTTACCGGCCGCTGGGCCTTGGGCGCTGTCCAGGCCGATGGTACGGAACACCAGCTTGTAGCCACGGGAAGTGATTTCCGGGCTGGTAGCCGCCGGGGTGATCATGATCACGCCTTCGTCTTCATAGATGTCGGACGCTGGCTGAGTGGAGCTGGAGCAGAGGTGACCGACCACGAACTTGACGCCGTCGTTGACCACTTTGTTCGCTACGGCAACGGCTTGTTTTGGATCGCACGCATCGTCGTATTCTTTCGCTTCAAGCATTTTGCCGTCGACACCACCCTTGGCGTTGATGTCAGCGATTGCCTGCTTGGCACCCATGAATTGCATGTCGCCGTATTGCGTCACTGGACCTGTCTTAGGCCCGGCGATACCGATCTTGATGGTGTCGGCTGCGAACGAATGGCCGGCAACCCCAGCCAGGACCATAGCGGCAAACAGTTTGGAAATCTGCTTAGTAGCCTTATTCATAGTGCTCCACTCTTACTGTTGTATTTTTTATAGTTCTAGCGGCCTTGTGAGCTGCAGAACCGGATCAGATATCGCGGATATCCCCCCGGCATCGCCCTGGCAACTGTACCGGTACAGTGTAGAGCGCCGGTTGATCGCTTGAAAAGCTGGCTGCTGGGGGCAAACCTTGGGTGTGTCGCTTTAATGAAAGAAAAAGACAGAATTGCGGCGGGCTTATGCCAGAGTTTCGGGCAATCCTTGGCTTTCCTGACACTTTCGTTCGGTGCCTCATTTGCAACTGGGTTTTTCTGCCTGACGCCTGACGCTATGATTGCGCCGATTTTTTCTTCAGGTGAATTCCCATGACGCAAGAACCTAGCACCCTCTATGCCAAGCTGCTCGGTGAAACCGCCGAAATTTCCTGGAAGGAGCTTGAACCGTTCTTTGCCAAGGGTGCCCTATTGTGGGTCGACGCTGGCCTGGATTTGATCGAAGCGGCCGAAGGAATGGCCGAGGATAACCGCGACAAAGTCGCTGGTTGGCTGGCCGCAGGGAGCCTTGGCGAAGTGTCTGCGACGCGGGCGTTGGACTTGGTTGAGCGTGATCCGAGCCTGTGGGCGGTCGTGGTTTCGCCGTGGATTCTGATCCAGGAAAGGGCGGAGCAAGAAAGGCTCGCACTATAAAGGTGCGCGTTTTCTTGCCGAGCAAGTGTGTAGCCGAGTAACCGCTGGCGCCATGATGGCATCTTGCCGTAGAGAAAGGTCACAGGTGACGGTGACGTAAGCGTCACGGGAACAGTTTTAAAGTGGGCGGAACATCGGGGTAATTGTTTCCGGGTGTGGCAAAGCCAGATCATTCCCACGCTCCGCGTGGGAATGCATCCGGCGACGCTCTGCGTCACGAAGAGCGGACGCAGAGCGTCCAAGGCGGCATTCCCACGCAGAGCGTGGGAACGATCAACCCTGACTTTTCAAGAGGAGTACCCGGCGTACTCCGATGATTCGGCCGCTCGTCGGCGTTCATCCAAGTAGATGATGGCTAAATCCCAAAGATACGACGTCATCGAATGGGCCTGACAATCGACGGCGGGCCGATGCGGCCTGCACCAGGGTCCTTCGGCGCGATGGCGTCCTTATTGCCCTCGATGCTGAACGGGTAGAGTGGGTTGCGCATCTGGATGCCCTGGATCACACCCACCACATCGCTCAAAGGCACCGCCGGGCTCAGCAGGTAACCCTGGATAAAGTCGCAGCCGTGCTTGAGCAGCAGTTCAAATTGCGCCTGGGTTTCAACGCCTTCGGTGACCACCTGCAAGTGCAGGGTGTGGGCCATGCCGATGATCGCCTGGACGATCTCGACATCGGCGGTGGACTTGGGAATGTCCTGGATAAACGACCGGTCTATCTTCAGGGTATTGAGCGGCAGGCGCTTGAGGTAGGCCAGGGATGAATAACCGGTGCCGAAATCATCAATGGCCAGCGAAACGCCCAGGGCGCGGATCTGGCGCAACAGTGCCAGGGTGCTGCTGATATTGCCCATCAGCGCGTTTTCGGTGACTTCCAGTTCCAGGCGGCTGGCGGCGATCCCGGCAAAACGCAGGGCGGCTTCGATCTCATCGGCCAGCTCGTCACGGGCCAGGTTCAAGGCCGAGCAGTTCACGGCCATGGTCAGCTCGGTGTAACCGCGGTCAGACAGCAGGCTCAAATCGTGACAGGCCTGACGCAATACCCAGTGGTCGAGTTCGGCAATCAACCCGTTGTTTTCGGCGATGCCGATAAACCGGTCCGGGGCCAGCAGCCCATGTTGCGGATGTTGCCAGCGCACCAGTGCTTCCAGGCGGGTGACCTTGCCCAGCTTCATGTCGAAGATCGGCTGGTAGAACAGCACCAATTCATTGCGGCCGCGCAACGCAGCGCGCAATTGCTCCTCCAGTTGCAGCTCGAGGAAGGCGCGGGTTTTAAGGTTGGAGCTGAAGAAGTTCAAGCTGTTGCGACCGGCATCCTTGGACTGGTACAGCGCCAGGTCAGCGGTTTTAAGCAACTCTTCGCAGGTCAGTCCGTCATCGGGGAACAGGCTGATGCCAATGCTGGTGGTCATCACCATGCGCCGGCCGGCCAGTTCGATTGGTTCTTTCATCTTATGCATGATGCGCTGGGCCAGGTGCCGCGCTTCGTCGCGATGGTGAATGTTGATCAGGATGCAGAACTCGTCGCCGCCAAACCGCGCGACCACATCGCTATGGCTGCGCACCGACCCCTTGATATGCCCGGCCAGTACGGTGAGCAGTTGGTCGCCGGCATCGTGGCCGAGGCTGTCATTGATGCGCTTGAAGTGGTCGATATCGAGGAAGATCACCGCCATCATGCCGTGGCCGGCGGTTTTTTCGGCGACCTTCTCGGCAAAGATCTGGTTGAAGCCGCGACGGTTGAGCAGGCTGGTCAGCGCATCGAAGTGCGCCACTTGTTGCAGCGAGGCACGGGCTTGGTCCAGCTCACTGAGCAGGGCGTTGACCCGGCGCAGGTCACGCTCCTTGTGCTGCAGTTTTTTGTCGGCGAGGGCGGCGCTGACGCTGCTGCCAATCACCAGCAGGGTGATCACGGCCACCGACAGGCCCAGTTGAATCGGGTTGTTATCCAGTGGCAACGACAGGTCAGCACCGGCCGGTACCAGCATTCGCATGGCCGCCATGCCGGTGAAGTGCATGCTGAGGATGCCGGCGCCCAGCACCAGGCTGGCGGCGTACTTGAGCAGTTGATGAAACACGCCGGCGCCAGTGCGCAGGTAGCTCGACAGCAACAGCGCGGCCAGGCTGGCGCCGATGGCAATCGCCACGGAGGCCATGAACAGGTCGGTCTCGAAGTACACATCGGCCTGGGAGCGCATGGCCGACATGCCCACGTAATGCATCAGCGCGATACCCAGGCCCATCCATACCGACGCCAGCAGGTATTGATGGAATCGCAGATGGGTATGACTCAGGGTTTGCATGGCGAACAGCGAAGCGATCAAGGCGATCACCAGCGAGGCGAACGTCATGATCAATTCATAATGAATGGCGATAGGTGCCTGGAAGGCCAGCATGCTGATGAAGTGCGTCGACCAGATGCCACCCGCCAGGCAACCCGCTCCCAGCCAACGCCAATGACGGCGGGCGGTAGGGTCTTCGACATGGCCGACGCGCTCAGCCATGTCCAGCGTGCCGAAGCCGGCCGCGCAAGCAACCAGATACGCCAGTAGCACCAGAAAAGGGTTATGACTGCAATTGAGTAATAAGTGCCCGTTCTCTGGCAGGTCGGTAAAAAAATGCAGACCCAGCCATTCCATAGCAAGCCCCGTCATAGCGTCACGTCACAGCCAACGGCGATGACCTATGAAGTCGAGTATAGAAGCCGCGCAGGATTTTCCATGGATAATGGCACTTTGCTTTCAACCATTTTGGCATGCCTGCCATAGCGTTTGATGCTAAGCGCTGATCGGCAGGTCCAGTTCAAAAGGTGCTTCTAATGGCGGCAGGCCAAAGGCGGCGCGAGCGGTATCGCAGTCGACGTTCTGCTCGCCCTGGCTCCACGACGCATCGAACTCTCGGCAGGGGCTTGAGCGTTGTTCATAGATGGTGCAACGGGTGCCCTTGCCGACCTCACCCTCGAGGCTGCAACACCTGGCGGGTTTCTGGTCGGTACCAATCATCGCCACGCGTGTGGGGTTGATCTGCACCACCAGGTCATCGGGCACCGTGCCGCCCGATGAGGCGCACTCGCCCCAGAAGAAAGACACGCGAAAGTGTGAACAGCAGGCACCGCAACTCAGACACGGACTGGCTTCGGACATGGGCGTCATCGATAAGAAAAGTAGGATGTGGGTGTTACGGAAGGCTCGCCATTCTATCCGTGCCATGGCGGTTGGGAAGGGGGGCGCGAACTTATATTTTCGTAGGGAAAGTCCCGTCACTGCGGGTGAAATCATGCCCTATCAGCTTTACGAATCATTACAGACAAGCGTGCCTGGCCTGATTATGTTGCAGGTACCGGGCAGGATGCATCGGGCATCGCAGCTCTCATAACAATAAAAGAGACGGACCCATGCAGAACTCGACCCAAGCGGCGAATGCCTGGCGCATTCTGTTCCTGCTGTTCCTCGCTAACCTGTTCAATTTCTTCGACCGCACCATCCCCGCCATCATCATCGAGCCAATCCGCATGGAATGGCACTTGAGCGACTTCCAGCTCGGTATCATCGGCACCGCCTTCACCATCGTCTACGCCATCGCCGGCCTGCCGCTCGGGCGCCTGGCCGATACTGGCTCACGCAGCAAACTGATGGGCTGGGGCCTGTTTGCCTGGAGCGGGCTGACGGCGGTCAACGGCATGGTCGGCAGCTTCTGGACCTTTTTGCTGGTGCGAATGGGCATCGGCATCGGTGAAGCCAGCTACGCGCCGGCGGCCAATTCGCTGATCGGCGACCTGTTTCCCGCCCACCGCCGCGCCCGGGCCATGGGCATTTTCATGCTGGGCTTGCCGTTGGGCCTGCTGCTGGCGTTCTTCACCATTGGCGCGATGGTCAAGGCGTTCGACAGCTGGCGCGCACCGTTCTTTATCGCCGCCGTGCCGGGGCTGATCCTCGCGATCTTCATGTTCTATATCAAGGAACCCAAGCGCGGCGCAGCGGAAACCGTGCAAGTCTCCCAGGAGCGCGTCGACCGCCCGATTCGTCGCGTTCTGGCGGTGCCGACCTTCCTGTGGCTGGTGCTGGCCGGGTTGTGCTTTAACTTCGCCACCTATGCGTGCAATTCATTTTTGGTGCCGATGTTGCAGCGTTACTTCCTGATGCCGTTGCAGGACGCCGCGGTGGCCACCGGCGTGATCGTCGGCATCACCGGGCTGGTGGGCCTGACCCTGGGCGGCTGGATTGCCGACAAGATCCATCAGCGCGTCGCCAACGGCCGGCTGCTGTTTGCCGCGTGCAGCTTGATTATCTCGACCATTACCACTGCCTGGGCCTTGCACGCGGGGCGCATTGAGATTGGCGTGTTTGTGGCGCTGTTCAGTGTGGGCTGGTTGTTCGCCTATAACTTCTACACCTGCGTGTACACGGCGATTCAGGACGTGGTTGAGCCACGCCTGCGCGCCACGGCGATGGCGCTGTTTTTTGCCGGGTTGTACTTGCTCGGCGGTGGCATGGGGCCGGTGGTGGTGGGCGGCCTGTCTGATCATTTTGCCCATTCGGCAATGTATGCCGATGGCGCCTCGCAGATGACCGAGGCGTATAAAGCGGTTGGGTTGCACGACGCCATGTACCTGATTCCGGTGGCGCTGTTCTTGACCATGCTGTTTCTGTTCCAGGCCTCGCGCAGTTTTGTGCGCGATGCCAAGAAGATGAAGGATGGGTTGGGGGCGGTTGAGGTGCCGGCTGCTGCCGCTGTAGCTTGATCGTTCCCACGCTCCGCGTGGGAATGCATCCTGTGACGCTCTGCGTCATGCTTCTAGGAGCGGACGCAGAGCGTCCAGGGCGGCGTTCCCACGCAGAGCGTGGGAACGATCAAAGGCCCGCATGTTGATCAACCCGCCACCAACACCCGAATCGCCTCCAACCGCAGCGCAGCCTTGTCGAGCATGGCCAGGCCTTGCTCGCGCTGGTTGCGCAGCGCCACCAGTTCGCTGTCGCGCACGGTCGGGTTGACCGCTTGCAACGCGGTCAGGCGCGCCAGTTCTTCGTCGGTGTCGGCTGCCAGACGGCGTTTCGCCTCGGCCACACGCTCGGCGTGACGCGGGGTGATCTTCTCTTCGCCGGCATTGATGCGTGGCGTGAGCTGATCGCGCTGGGCCTGCACAAACTTGTTGGCGCTGGCGCGTGGCACGCTTTCCAACTGGTCGTTCAAGGTTTCAAACGACACACGACCGGACAGGTCATTACCGTTGGTATCCAGCAGGCAGCGCAAGGCGGCCGGTGGCAGGTAGCGGCCCAGTTGCAGCGAGCGCGGCGCAACCACTTCACTGACGTAGAGCAGTTCGAGCAACACGGTGCCTGGCTTGAGCGCCTTGTTCTTGATCAGCGCCACGGCGGTGTTGCCCATCGAGCCGGACAGCACCAGGTCCATGCCGCCTTGCACCATCGGGTGTTCCCAGGTGATGAACTGCATGTCTTCACGCGACAGCGCCTGGTTACGGTCGTAGGTGATGGTCACACCTTCGTCGTCGCCCAGGGGGAAGCTGGCGTCGAGCATTTTTTCGCTGGGCTTGAGGATCAGTGCGTTTTCCGAATGGTCCTCGCTGTCGATGCCGAAGGCGTCGAACAGGGTTTCCATGTAGATCGGCAGGGCGAACTGGTCGTCTTGCTCAAGAATGTCTTCCACCAGCGCATCGCCTTCACCCGCGCCGCCGGAGTTGAGCTCCAGCAAGCGGTCGCGACCGGTGTGCAGTTCCTGTTCCAGACGCTCGCGCTCGGCACGCGCTTCGTCGATCAGGGCTTGCCACTCGCCGTCGTCGGCGTTTTCCAGCAGCGGCAGCAGGCGTGGGCCGAACTGATGTTGCAAGGCGTTGCCGGTCGGGCAGGTGTTGAGGAACGCGTTCAGCGCTTCGTGGTACCACTGGAACAGGCGCTCTTGCGGGCTGGTTTCCAGGTACGGCACGTGCAGTTCGATCACATGCTTCTGGCCGATCCGGTCCAAACGGCCGATCCGCTGTTCCAGCAGGTCGGGGTGGGACGGCAGGTCGAACAGCACCAAGTGGTGGGAGAACTGGAAGTTGCGGCCTTCACTGCCGATTTCCGAGCAGATCAGCACCTGGGCGCCGAATTCTTCGTCTGCGAAGTAGGCAGCAGCGCGGTCACGCTCGAGGATGTTCATGCCCTCGTGGAACACCGTGGCCGGGATGCCGGAGCGCACGCGCAGGGCGTCTTCCAGGTCCATGGCGGTTTCGGCGTGGGCGCAGATCACCAACACTTTGGTGCGCTTGAGCATTTTCAGCTGGTCGATCAGCCACTCGACGCGCGGGTCGAAGCGCCACCAGCGGTTTTCTTCTTCAACATCCGGTTGCGATTGGAAGCTGACTTCCGGGTACAGCTCGGCGTGTTCACCCAGCGGCAGTTCGAGGTATTCGTCCGGGTTCGGCAGCGGGTAGGCATGCAGCTTGCGCTCCGGGAAACCCTGCACGGCGGCGCGGGTGTTACGGAACAGTACGCGGCCGGTGCCGTGGCGGTCGAGCAGCTCACGCACCAGGCGTGCGCTGGCTTCGGTGTCGCCATCGTTGACGGCGCTGAGCAGTGCTTCACCTTCGTCACCGAGGAAACCCTGGATGGTTTTGTGCGCTTTTGGCGACAGGCGGCCCTTGTCCAGCAGTTCCTGCACGGCTTCGGCTACCGGGCGATAGTTCTCGCTTTCGGCGCGGAAGGCGTGCAGGTCGTGGAAGCGGTTCGGGTCCAACAGGCGCAGGCGCGCGAAGTGGCTGTCCTGGCCCAGTTGTTCCGGGGTGGCGGTGAGCAGCAGCACGCCAGGGATCACTTCGGCCAGTTGCTCGACCAGCGCGTATTCCGGGCTGGCTTTTTCTTCATGCCACACCAAGTGGTGGGCTTCGTCGACCACCAACAGGTCCCAGCCAGCAGCGAACAGCGCGTCCTGGGCCTTCTCGTCGTCCACCAGCCATTCGAGTGCAACCAGTGCAAGCTGGGTGTCTTCGAACGGGTTGGCGGCATCGCTTTCGATAAAACGCTCTTCGTCGAACAGCGCAACCTGCAGGTTAAAGCGGCGGCGCATTTCCACCAGCCACTGGTGTTGCAGGTTTTCCGGCACCAGGATCAGCACGCGGTTGGCGCGACCCGACAGCAACTGGCGATGAATCACCAGGCCGGCTTCGATGGTCTTGCCCAGGCCCACTTCGTCGGCCAGCAATACCCGTGGCGCGATACGGTCAGCGACTTCGCGAGCGATGTGCAGTTGGTGAGCAATAGGTTGTGCACGCACGCCGCCCAGGCCCCACAGCGAGGACTGCAACTGACGGCTGGTGTGTTCCAGCGTGTGATAGCGCAGCGAGAACCAGGCCAGCGGGTCGATCTGCCCGGCGAACAGACGGTCGCTGGCCAGACGGAACTGGATGAAGTTCGACAGTTGGGTTTCCGGCAGGGTGACCTGCTCGTTCTGCCCATTGAGGCCGTGGTAGACCAGCAGGCCATCGACGTCGTCGACTTCCTGTACGGTCATTTTCCAGCCTTCGAAATGGGTGATGCTGTCACCCGGCGAAAACCTCACACGAGTGAGGGGCGCATTCCGTAGCGCATACTGACGAGTGTCGCCAGTGGCCGGATAGAGCACGGTCAACAAGCGCCCGTCCTGTGCCAGAACGGTGCCTAACCCCAGCTCTGCTTCGCTGTCACTAATCCAGCGTTGCCCCGGTTGATACTGCTGCGCCATGCTGCCTGACTCCCGCCGTGAAAAAGCCGACTATTCTAACGGAACACGGCTTCCAGACCAAAAGGAATAGCTGCAGCTTCAAGCTTTAAGCTACAAGCGGCAAGAAAAAGGGCGATATGTTCGTCGGATAGATGACGATTGGTTCACAAGTTGGGGGCTTGATGCTCAAGTCGCCCCTCCCGCAGCCGACAGTCTGCGCAATAGGAGACTAAAAACCATGCTGCCACCCATACTGCCCTTGAGCGTTGTGCCGGTTACGTCGCAACTTGATCCGGTGCGCCAGAAGCCGGATATCCCGCCCGTGGTGCCCGTGCAGGCCGGCTCCAACGAAAGCACCATCGACCTGAAAAAGGGCGATGCCGAGCAGTCGACTTTGTTACTGCGCGAAGAACAACGCCGCCAGCAAGAACAGCAGAAACGCCGGCGCGAAGCGGATGAAGACCCTGACGCGCACTTGGCGATCCCCGGCGATGAGCTCAACGCCGACAACACCGTGCCGGTAGCGCCGCTGATCGAGGACGCGCCGCGCCAGGGTTTGTGGGTGGACGTCGAGGTTTAATCGCGCAATTCGCGCAGCGCGGCGATCAGCAACTCGATGTCGTGTTCGGTGTTGAGTGGGCTGACAGAAACCCGCGCGATGCTTGTAAGACCCCGCGCCTGCATATCCAGAGGCGTGTAGGCCACACCATTGGCGCCGATGTTGATGCGCTTTAATCCCAGCCGACGTTTGAGTTCAAACGCCTCCCAGCCGGCGAGGTTAAAGGCGATCAGTCCTGAGTGAAGCGTGCCCAGATCGTGCAGGGAAACACCCGGAATCTGACGCAGCGCGTCGCGGATTCGTCCGCTAAGCTGCAAGACCCTTTCCCATGTCCGCTCCACGCCCAGTCGGTTAACTTCCTGCAACGCATTGCCCAACCCCGCCAATAAGGCGTAGGACACTTCGCTGGTTTCAAAGCGGCGGGCATCGTTACGCAGGTCGAACCCTTCAACGGTCCAGGGCGCCGAGAACACGTCGCGCTGGGCGGGGTTCAGGCGTTGCAGAAAGTCTGGTCGCACATACAGCAGCGCCGTACCCCGCGGCCCGCGCAGGTGTTTACGCCCGGCGGACTTGAGCACATCGCAGTGCAGCGCCTGCACATCCACCGGCAACTGGCCGACCGCTTGGCCGGCGTCGATGAAGTAGGGGATTGCGTGGCGCCTGGCCACTTCGCCGATGGCTGGGGCAGGGTTGATCAGGCCGCCGTTGGCCGGCAGCCAGGTCAGGTCGATCAGCTTGACGTTGGCATCAATCATTGCTTCCAGCGCCAATGGGCAGACTGCGCCGGTTGCATCGCAGGGAATCACCTCCACTCGGGCACCCGCTTGCACGGCCAACTGCATACTCGCCAGGTTGCCGCCCCATTCATGGCGCCCAACCAGGATGCGATCGCCCGGCTGCCACGGCCCCAAGGCCTGGAAAGCCAGGCTCCAGGCGGTTGAGCCGCTGCTGGCGAAGGCAATCGAGGAGACGGGCGCATTGAGTAATTGCCCAGCTGCGCGCCGGGCTTTTTCTACCAGGATCGCGCCATGCTCGCCGGCCTCCATCGGGCCATCGCGGGCTTCGCGTTGCAACTGGTCGATGATCGCGTCGAGGGTGGCTTGGCTCGGCAGCGAGGCACCGGCATGGTTGAAGTGCACGATGCCTGATTGGCAGCCAGGTGTGTCGTCACGCAGATGCTGGACCTGCAGCGGGCTCACGACAGCAGCTCGAAAATTGCGTCCACCTCCACGGCGACGCCGGCGGGCAGGCTCGAGACGCCGACGGCGGTGCGCACGTGCCGGCCTTTGTCGCCCAGGGCATTGACCACCAGATTGGATGCGCCATTGGCAACGACGCTTTGGCGCGTGAAATCGCCGCTGCTGGCGATGAACACGCCCAAGCGGAGAATGCGCACTACACGCGACAGGTCATCACCGACGGCAGCACTTAACTGGCCGAGCAAGCCCAACGCCGCCAGCTCTGCTGCCTGGGCACCTTCTTCATCGCTGAGGGATTGCCCCAGCCGGCCGATGTAGGCGGGTTTGCCGTCGAGCATAGGAATTTGCCCGGAGATAAACAGCTGGTTCTGGCTGACCACATGATTGATGTAATTGGCCGCCGGCTGGCTAGGGGTTGGCAGCGTCAGGCCAAGGGCTTGTACGCGTTGGCGGATGGAGTCGCTCATGTTGGATCCTCTTGGGTTAAGAGGTTTGAGCATGTTTGTTGTATCAATGGGCGACAAACGGATAGATCTCACTCGACGTATCGAAATAGCTCATGCATCGGCGCAGGTGTCTTTCAACCATTGACTGAAGCATTCGACCGCTTGGCTCGCAGGGCCTTGAGGCACGATCAGCCAGTAACCGATTTCGCTGTGGTAGGGCGGCCAGTCAAAGGCTTCCACCAGGCTGCCGTCCTTGAGCCTGCGCTCTATCAGGCGGTGACGGCCCATGGCGATGCCTTGGCCAGCCACGGCGGCTTCGACCACGATGTTGTAGTCGTGCAGCAGCACGCGGGAATGGTGGTCGAGGTTGACCTGGTAGTGCGCCGACCAATCCGTCCACTCGAAAGGGCGGTGCGAGGTGGCCATCAACAAGGGCGCATTGTGCAGTTGGCTGGCCTTGAAGGCCGGGCTGCACACCGGTGAAATGACTTCCGCCATCAAACGCGTGGCCTGTACATCGGGCCAGTCGCCCTTGCCATAGCGGATGGCCAGGTCGACCTCGGCGGTGGCGACGTTGGCTAATTGAATCGCGGGCAGCAGTTCCACCTGGATATGCGGGTAGCGGTTGAGAAACCCGGGCAGACGCGGGGCCAGCCACAGGGTGGCAAACGAGGCCAGCAGGCCCACGCGCAAAATTGTGGTCGTGGGGGCGACTTTCTGCGCGCGGGTGGCGGCGGCGATCATATCGAGGGCCGGGCGGATTTCGTCGTAGTAACCTTGGCCGTCGGCGGTCAGATCAATCGCGCGGGTGCGTCGGATAAACAGTGGTTTGCCCAGATACTGTTCGAGCTTTTGCACTTGGTGGCTGAGTGCGCTCTGGGTAACCGACAACTCATTGGCGGCCTTGATAAAACTCAAGTGCCGCGCCACCGCCTCAAAAGCGCGCAGGGCCAGCAGCGGCGGAAGGTCATTGTGCAGTGCCAACTGAGTGCGCCTACAGGGTAAGTTGGGAAGTGTCGATTTTGGGCGATGTGCTTCCTTTTGTCGCCCGCAGATTCTCCTGTCGTAGTTTGGGGATATGCCCTACATCTCCCCGGGCAGCCGTGCGCAAAGCTCTGTGTCTTTTTTGAGACGGTAGAGCGATGAAATTCCCTATAAAGGCAAATGTGATCGGGTTGGCTGTTTCGATGGGCCTTTGCGCGGGCGCAGCAGCGAATGAGTCACCGCTGGTCGGGGCCTGGAAGCTGGTCGGCTATCAGGTCGAGTCCCAGGATACCCGTGAGAAAATTCCGGCAATGGGCAGCCGTCCTTCCGGGCGCGTTATTTTTACCGCGGATCATCGAGTGGCTTTCGTGTTGACCGGTGAGGGAAGAAAGCCCGGCGCTTCCGACGCAGAAAAATCAGCGCTGTTGAATACGCTGGTGGCTTATACCGGTATTGAGCGGGTCGAGGGCAATCAATGGTGCACAGAGGTTGATTCTGCCTGGAATCCGGCGTGGGTGGGGACGGTGCAATGCCGCGATTTTCAGGTCAGGGGCGATACGCTGGAAGTGCTGACGCCCTGGCGCCAAATGCCGAATTGGCCGGGGACTACACGTTCCATCATTACGTTTGAGCGGGATAAATAAGCGCCAGGAAAGAGAAGTACGAGGATTTTCACCCTGGCATTTGCCGTCGAGCGGGAGAGGCCGCATTATTGAGCCA
>NZ_WKDB01000075.1:0-30290 GCF_021606215.1 Pseudomonas sp. PA-5-4B
GAGGTGCCGAGTGGTGGGGCGAAGACCTTTTGGTTACTTTTGGCTGGGCCGGCATTCCGGGCGTTTGCCAAAAGTGACCCGCTGTAAGAGCGGAACCATAAGCCGCCGTTACCGCAGCAACGGATATGTACACCAAAAGCGCCAACATCACCCAGGCTTCTTAAGATCCCCCAACGGATCATAATCCACCTTTTTCCGCTGCTCCTTGTCCTTATCCAACGGCGCAATCGCCGGCCCAACAGGATCAACCTGCGGGTCCGACACATCAGGCGAATCCGGATCAAACCCCAATTCATTCTCGCCGCTGGCATGCTCGCCCGAACCCGGGCCTTTCGGATGATTACTCACAGTCACCTCCTGAACCTATAGCGGGCGCGCCCTGTCATGCAGGTTTTCCAGGTCTTCCTCAACCCGCTCCACATCATCTTCGTCCTGACGCTCGGCCGGGTCATTAGGCCGCAACGCATCGTTGTCACGCTCCTCCTCTCCCGGCGTACGGTCAGGGTCAGGTGTACCCGGCGGCGGTTGCTTGTACTCAGACATGATGGCTTACCTCAAAAGGGCTACACGGATTTAGAGAAACCACCCCAAGCCATCGTTCAACTTGTTTGCCCAAAGCATGCGAAGATGCCACCCCGCCTTTCTTGAGACCTGACCCGGATGTTCGAGCTCAAACCCTGCGACCCCGCAACCTTCCGCCAACAAACCCGCCGCAGCACGCTGATCATCGCCGTGCTGTTCATGGCCCTGGCCATGCTGCTATCAACCCTGGCGGTGATGCTGTTCGGCGAACCCGGCGGCGATAATTTGCGTTTCAACATCGGCGGCGTATTCGCCGGGGTGCTGATCACCGTCGCCCTGGTGCGCGGCCCATTTTGGACCCAACCATGGCTGGCGCCTGCAGTGTACGGCTGGCAGCTCAAGCGCAACCTGATGCGCGTGACCAATGTGATGCACACCCTCAAGGACCGCGCACAGGCCAACGACCCCACTGCCCTCAAAGTGCTGCGTTTTTACCACTTGGGCCTGACGCAGATGCATGACCTGGACGCCAACTCCAGCGCCCAGGCGCAACTGGTCGGCGAGATGGAAGCGCATAGGGCGAAAATGCAGGCACTGGGCATCGACACCGAACAAACCCGCTTCGACCCCGCCTGGCTGGAAGGCTTCAAAAAACCATAATCAGTTGGAAACCTTCGCGCGCCAGCAGAACACGGCGCTGACGGCAATCGCCGCGCCTGCCAGACCGAACACCCACGGCGCCGACGCCACCGGTAGCAGCAACCCCGCCATCAGCGGCCCAAGGCCAGCGCCGACATCGCGCCACACCGCGTTGGAGGCCAGGGCCGAAACGCGCATCGAACCAGGGTTGCGCTCAGCCACCAAAGTGGTCACCAACGGCAATTGCAAGGCGCGCAACACCAGTACCGCGGCCGCGCCGACGATCACCCAATAACTGCCAAATGCCGTCAGCGCCAAGGCACTCAAGAACGAAAACAACAGCAGCATCGAGGTGGCACCAAAACGCTGCGCCGCACGCCCACCCAGCGGGCTCAGGAGCATCTCCGAGGCATAGCGCAGTGCCATCAGGCCGCCGGCGATCAGTACCGCATCGCCGCCAAGAATCTTCTGCGCCTGGATCGACAGGCCAAAGATAAACAGCCCGTCCAACGCCACGCCTTCGATAAACGACCACACCGCCACGCTGTCCGGCCACTTGAAGCGGCGCCCGGTGCTGTGCAAATCATGCCCAGCGGTCGGCAAACCACGTGCCACCCACACGCCCGCCAGGCAGCAGCCGGCCAGAATCATGAAGATAGGTCGCGGCCCGGCCCACAGGGTCAGCCAGCCCCCCAGCGGCAGCGCCAGCATCGGCCCGAGGGCGATCACCGCCCTGGAGCGCCCTGCCCTGCGCGCCGCGCCCGCAGGCTCAGAGGTAGCCAACACTTGGGTCGACAGGTTCAGCGCGGCAAAACACAGGCCCCAGATCAGCCGCAGCCCCAACAAAGCGGCAAAACCTGACAGCATCGAGTTGCCCAAGGCGCACACCGTGGCGGCACCCGCGGCGATCATGCAGGTCAGCCGGTCGCCATTACGGGCGTAGAAATTCAACACATGGCGGTAGCCGAAAATCCGCACCAGGCGGTTGGCTGCGAGCAACACCCCGGCCTGGGCCAGGGTGATGCCAAAGGCCTGGGATTCCATGGGCAGCAGCAAGTAGAGCAACACATCACTGGGCAGGCATAACGCGAGGGTCAGTGCGGCACGTCGGGAGGTGGTATCAGCAGTGCGTAGAGCCAGGCTGGACATAAATCTGAAACATCCCGAAATATTCAGGCCGCCACGTTAGCGTTGCCGCCGCGTGTTTTACAAGGGCTAAACCTTGTGTTTATACGGCAACAAGCGCAGCCCACTGGCCACACTGCCCACCAGCGCAAACCCACAGCCCAGCCACAGCGCGTATTGCGGGCCGCTGCCCAGGGAGAGGTGAAAGCAGAACGCCACCAACGACGCCCCCAGCGTTTGCCCCAGCAAGCGTGAAATCGCGACGATGCCACTGGCCCCACCGCTGCGGGCCAACGGCGCGCTGGTCATGATCGCCTTGAGGTTGGGTGACTGGAAAAAACCGAAACCGGCTCCGCACAAGGCCATGCGCCAGCCAATATCGAAGGCGCTGGCGCCGCTGCCCAAGGTCGCCAACGCCGCCATGCCCGCGCTGAGCATCAGCAAACCGATGCCGCACAACAGGCCCAGCGACACACGATCCGCCAGCCGCCCCGCCACCAGGGCCATCACCGCCACCACGGCAGGCCACGGCGTCATCAAAAAACCGGTTGCCACCTGGCTGTGCCCCAGCACCGCCTGCAACAGAAACGGCAGCGATACAAAGGCCAGGCCCTGGGCGCTGAACGCACAGATGGCCGTGAGAGAAGACAGCGCAAACACCGGGCGCTTGAACAAGTCCACGGCCAGCATCGGCGCCGGGTGACCGGCTTCACGGCGCAACAGCAATGCGCCGCACACCATCGCCAGCGCAATCAAACCGAGGGTCAGTGTGCCTTGGGCGCCATGCACCGCCGTGCCCAGCCCCAGCACCAACAGCGCGAACAGACCAGCACACAACAGCGCCGAAAACCGATCGAACGCGTGACCGGTCAACGGCAGTGTCGGCAATGACCGCAGGCCCAGCCCCAGGGCCAGCAGCCCCAGCGGCACGTTGATCAGGTACAGCCAATGCCAGCTCGCCACCGACAGAATCGCCGACGCGGCGGTCGGCCCCAGCGTGAAGGCCAACCCCACCACCAGCGAGTTATAGCCCAGGCCGCGCCCGAGCATTTTTGACGGGTAGATATGCCGCAACAACGCCGTGTTGACACTCATCACCGCCGCCGCCCCGAGCCCTTGGGCCACCCGCGCGGCAGTCAGGGTGAGCAAAGAACCGGCCAACCCGCAAAACAGCGACGAGACAATAAACAGCAGCAAGCCGCCGAGGTACACGCGCCGGTGGCCGAGCACATCACTGAGCGACGCGAACGGCAGCACCGTGGCGATAATCGCCAACTGGTAGGCGTTCACCACCCAGATCACCGAGGCCGAATCAGTGCCGATACCTTGTGCCAGCGTCGGCAGCGCCGTATTGACAATGGCGGTGTCCAGGGTTGCCATGCCAATGCCCAAAGACAAGGCGATCACCGCCGGCAAGCGTTTATTGGAAGGCAGCCCATCGGCAACAGAAGACATGAACAATCCGCACAGGTGACAAAGGCCCTTAGATTAAGGGTTGCGCGAATTTTTTTCAGTGGCCGATTACCTGGCTGTCCGAATTTTCATGTTTGGATGGCTAAGACTATCCAGACCTTCGCTGCGAACGGGGCTGTAGTGGAGAACTGGCTTGTTGTGGCGAGCGGGCTTGCCCCGCGTTGGGCTGCGAAGCGGCCCCAAAACCTGGCTGACCAGGTCCGTCAGGAATACCCGAGGTGGCTTCACTGGGAGTGCTTCGCACTCCAACGCGGGGCAAGCCCGCTCGCCACAGGGTCAACGATCAACTCACTGCCTAACCACCCGGCCAGGTATTCACCGGCCTGGGCCACTCCCGCCTCTTCACCCAGGCGCGCCACCAGAAACTCGCACAGCCCGGCAAAGCTGCCGTCGGCCTGCAGGTGCAACACGGCCTCAAGCTCCAACGCACTGACCTGACGTAAACGTGAGGTGTACTGACGCCGCCACACTAACAATCCACCTGCCTGTTCCAGCATCATTGCCTGCGGCGCAAGCGCGTCTTGCCACAGTGCCGACCAGATAGCCTCAGCATTGGTAGTCAGCCCATGGCAGCGCAACGACGGCGTCAGGCGCAAAACGGCGCTGTCCCAATCCAGCTCGGCCAGGGCTTGCAACGGCAAGGGCGTCGCATCGGCGGCGACAAACGCCTCATTCAGCGCCGACTCGATCCAGGCCAGTTCATGCACATCCGGGTTATTCGGCAATACGGTCTTCAAGGTCGCGTAAAACCCTTCGGGATACGCATCCAGGGTCCAGGCATGCGGGGGTTGCTGGTCGATATGGGTAATGCTGGCCGCCAGAAACGCCTCCTCTCCCAGCCAACGTCGCACAATCGGAAACGCCTGTTCCAGGCAACCCACCAGCTGCGCGCGATAGTTGTTCTGGTACACCGCCAGGCCTGCGTGCCGGTCGCCCAACAGTCGGGCCGAATCATCCGACGCACTCACCAGCCACGTGTGAAATGCCTGCTGCCACTGCGCCAGGTTCATTGCGCCAGCCCCAAAGCCCGCGCCATTGACAGCTCCTCAAGCAATTCGGCCAGCGGCGGGATGGCATCATCGCGCTCAATCATCGTGGCCACCGGCCCGAGCAACCCGACAGCCTTGGCATACAACGCCCAAACCCCGCTGCACACCGGGCTGTCGTGGCTGTCGATCAACAGCTCACGGCCCTGGCTATGGCCGGCCAAGTGAATCTGGCGCACGCGCTCAGCGGGAATGCCTTCGAGAAAGGCCAGGGCATCAAAGCCATGATTGCTGGCACTGACAAACACATTATTGATGTCCAGTAACAACTCGCACCCCGTGCGCTCGGCCATGGCGGCGATAAATGCGCATTCGCTCATGCTGGCACCGTCAAACGCCAGGTAGCTGGACGGGTTTTCCACCAGCAGCGTGCGGCCCAACACCTCCTGGGCCTGGTGGATATTGGCGCAAACGCGGTCCAGAGCCTCGTCCGTATAGGGCACCGGCAACAAATCGTGGGCATTGAACCCCCCGCTGCGCGACCAACTCAGGTGGTCGGAGACAAACAGCGGCTCCACCTCATCCACCAGCGCTTTGAGACGCCGCAGGTACTCCGGGTCCAGCCCTTCGGCCGTGCCGATCGACATCGACACCCCGTGCAGCGCCACCGGGTAACGCTCGCGAATCTGGCGCAGGATGTGCCGTGGTTGCCCACCTGCGACCATAAAATTCTCAGAAATCACTTCGACAAAATCCACGGGCACCAAGGTTTCCAGGAAGTCGCAGTAATGCTCCTTGCGCAGCCCCAGGCCATAGCCGGAAAAGCGCGGGTTAAATGTCGGCATCATCGGTACTCCAGCAAAAACTGTGGCGAGGGAGCTTGCTCCCGCTCGGCTGCGCAGCAGTCGCCCGTTTCTGGAGGCGTTGCACAAGCAAGCTTGCTCGCCACAGGAAGGCGTTATTTCGGCTCAGTCAACGTGCCACCGGCCTTGAGGCATTCAGACGGCGTCTTGACGATCACGCCCTCGCCCTTGCAGCTGTTAAGGCCCTTGCAGTCGTGCTTGGCGGTGGCGCACAGGCTTTCGCCCTTGCAACTGTTGACGCCGTAGCAGCGGCCGGGCTTTTCCTGCTGGTCGGCGGCGCTGGCGGCACTGGCGAATGACGCCGACGCCATGGCAATCAGGGCGGCGGCAGCGGCGAGGCTCAGACGGGATTTAAGTGCTGTGTTCATGGTTATTTCCTTTTGAGGTCTTGTGTGGGGAGAGAGGGATTATTTGATAACGGAAGCCGCGTCTTCGATGACCTTCGCCACAGCCTCAGGCTGGGAGATGTACACCAAGTGGCTAGCCTTGATTTCGGTGACCTTGGAACCCGCGCGCTGGTACATCCAGCGTTGCAGCGCGGGGCTCAGCGCACGGTCTTCGGTGGACACCACGGCATACGTCGGCTTTTTGTGCCACGCCGCCGCCCACACGGTGCCGCCGAACAAGGCGGTGGTAGCCGGCACTTGGGAGGCGGCCATGAAGTCGGTGCGGTTGGGGGTCAGGTCGGCGGCAAAATCGGCGTTGTATTTGCTGCGATCAAAGAACAGGTGGCCGTCGCGGCTCTGCTTGATGTCATCGCTGGGCGCCGGCATCGAGCCGATCAACTGGGCCATGTTCTCGCCCACTTCCGGCTGCAGCGCCGAGACGTAGACCATCGACTTGACCTTGTCGCGGTCGCCGGCAATCGAGATCACCGCGCCACCGGAACTGTGGCCCACCAACACCACGGGGCCGACTTGTTGCTCCAGCACTTCACGTGCCTCGGCCACATCCGCCGCGAGGTTTTCGTGGCCCTGGTGCACCACGGTGACCTTGTAGCCCTTGTGAATCAGGATGTCGTGCACCACACGCCAGCCGGAACCGTCGACAAACGAGCCGGGCACGATCACCACACTTTTGCCGGTGCCGGGCTGCGGTGTATCGGCCGCCTGGGCCAGCACGGGGACAGTCAGGGCCATGGCCATGGCCAAAGAAGAAAGCATGCGCATCGGGTATCTCCATCAGGGTTGTTAAGGTTTGCCGAACAGCCGGCGATCCAGCGACCACGCCCCGCCGCCATAGGCCAGCAGCGGCAGCAACAGGCCCGCCCAGGTCAGGTGCGTCGGCCAGGCCTCGGGGTATACGAACACCTCGATCACCAGGGTCATGCCCAGCAGCGCGGCGGCCGCCGGGCGCGTCAACAGGCCCACTAGCAGCAACAGCGGAAACAGGTGTTCGGCGTAGGTCGCCAGGTGCGCGGCCCAGTCCGACGGGATCAGCGGCAAGGCGTATTCCGAACGGAACAAGGTGTAGGTCGACGGTTTGAGGCTCATAAATCCGCTGACCTTGGTGCGTCCCGACAGGAAGAACACCGCTGCGATGCCCAGCCGGGCCACCAGCAACAGCAGCGCTTGGGGCAACAGGCGCTGGATCACGGCTGTTCCGTCAGGCTGCCGAAGCCTTTGGGCGTCTTGATCTGGGTGCAGGTGCCCTTGTCGACCAATACCCAGGCGTTGCCCTGGTAATCGGCGGTGGCGGTACCGGCGCACGAGGTGCCTTTACCGGCAGCGCAGTCGTTGGCACCGGCGAGGGCGACGCCGAAGCATTTTTCCTGGGGCTTGGCGTCGTCGGCATGGGCCATCGCCGCAAAGGCGCTGAGGGACAGGGCGAAAGTGGCCGCAAGGGCCGCGTAGGGTCGCTTCATCGGTGGATCTCCTGGCTTGACTGAGTGTGGCCAGGGCGCGTGTGGCGGTGGGTGACCGCCTGCGCCAGCTGGTGAACAGAGTTAAAGCCAGGCGTGTATCCGCTCTGTGTCGCCGACACGCCAGAACGTCATGCCGATGTATCAAGGTGGTGCGGGGATACTTTGTAATACAAAGCCAATAAACCACCGCCAAATCGCCAGCGTTTTAGTCGGCATCCCGAACGACACAATTAGAAATATTCGTGTTTCCGAACGAAGGCATTCGCTGGTCGCCAACGACCCTAAAAATCACCATAAATTTCATATGGTTGTTGTCATCTTTGGTACATGCCAACTGGCATACATTCTGCTTTATCAGGGTTTCTGGTAATAAAATGTTTCAGCTTTGCGACAGTCTCATCCTCCGAGACATGCGCTGTGATACGCCCATAACAACGACTACGCCCCAAAGGAGGGCGGCCTTTCCGACGTTTTGATCGACATCAACTTTCCAAGACTGCTGCTGCACATCTGTACCCCAAAAAGGGCGAATGGCCTGATCGCCAATAACAAGCCCGACTATAAAAAGGACGATTTGATGAGCTCGAGCAAGAACCACGCGGTGTCCTTGATGGACGCCGATCACCCGACCCCGGCAGCCGCCGAGAATGTCCTGGGCTTTGGCCCCTTCCTGTTACTGGCCAGGCAGCACGTGCTGCTGCGTAACGGCGAGCCGGTCAGCCTGGGGAGTCGCGCCCTCTACCTGTTGATCGCCCTGGCGACCCGCGCCGGTGAATTGCTGGAGAAGACCGAGTTGATCGCCTTCGCCTGGCCCAAGGTGGTGGTGGAGGAATGCAACCTGCGTGCACAGATCGTCGCATTGCGCCGGGCACTGGGCGACGATGGCAACTTCAGCTATATCGTCACCGTGCCGGGGCGTGGTTATCGCTTTGTGGCGCCGGTGACCGTGCAAACCGCCGGCGAAGAAAGCCTGCCGGTGCTCTGCGCACGCACCGAGGAGCCCGCGCCGCCAGTGCCGTCCTGCGAGGTCATCGGCCGCGACAGCTTGATTTCAAGCCTTGCCGAGCAGTTGCTCAGCCAGCGCTTCGTCACCCTCACCGGCCCCGGCGGCATCGGCAAGACGACCGTGGCCACCGCCGTGGCGCAGCGGCTGGCGCATGAATCCAAGCTCGACACCTGCTTCGTCGACCTGGCGCCCGCCACCAGCGGGCAATGGGTGGCCGGTATGCTCGCCAGCGCCCTGGGGATCCAGACCGTCAGCACTGAACCGCTGCCGACCATCGCCGCCGCCTTGGCCGAACGCCGTCTGCTGCTGGTACTGGACAACTGCGAACACGTACTGCCGGCCGCCGCCGACGCGGTGGAGACCCTGCTGCGCTGCGCCCCACAATGTTATGTACTGACCACCAGCCGCGAACCACTGCGCGCCGACGGTGAGCGGGTGCATGACTTGGCGCCACTGGAAGTGCCCGACGATGGCACCCGCCTCAACGCCAGCGAGGCAATGGCCTGGTCCGGCGTGCGCCTGTTTGTCGAGCGCGTGCGCGCCCTCGACCCCGACTTTGTGTTCAACGACACCGACGTGGCAGCCGTCTGCGCCATCTGCCGCAAACTCGACAGCAACGCGCTCGCCATCGAAATCGCCGCGGCCCGGGTACGGACCTTTGGCGTCCAGGACCTGGTCGGCCTGCTTGACGGCAGTTTCCGCCTGCAAATGACCGGCCGACGCACCGCCCTCGCCCGCCATCGCACACTCAGTGCCACGCTGGACTGGACCTACTCGATGCTCAGTGGTGACGAGCAGGCCATGTTGCGTCAACTGGCGGTGTTCACTGGCTCCTTCACCCTGGATGCGGTCAAGGCCATGACCGCCAGCAGCAGCCTGGACCCACGCAACGCCCTGCCGTTGCTCGAAAGCCTGATGGACAAATCGCTGCTGATCGCCGGTGAGGCGCAGTTGCTCAAACGCTATCGCCTGCTGGAAACCACCCGCGCCTATGCCCTGGAAAAGCTCGAAGAACACGGCGAAGTCAATGCCACCAGCCGACGCCACGCCCACTATGCCCTCGGCGTATTGCAAGAAGCCGGGCAAACCCTGGACGGCCTGTCGCCAGACACCTGGATCGCCCTCTACGGCCCCGAAAGCAGCACCATTCGCTCGGCTCTGGACTGGGCCTATTCCGCCAGCGGCGAGCTGCCCCTGGCCATCGAACTGACCCTGGGCGGCGTGCCGTTATGGTTGCGCCTGTCGCGGGTCAGTGAATGCCGAACCTGGGTCGACAAGGGCCTGGCCAGCGACGCCGTTGCACCCTTGGCCGTGCGTCAGCGCATGCTGCTGCAAACCGCCCTGGCCAGCGTGCTGATGCTGACCTACGGCACCGGCGCGGAAATGCGCGAAGCCTGGCGCCAAGTCCGCGAAGATGCCCGCGACCTGGGCGATGCCGAACACAAAATGCGCGCCTTGTGGGGCCTGTGGACCGACCGCTGCGGCTGCAACCAATACACTGAAGCCCTGGAACTGGCCGAGCGTTATATCGCCCTCAACAGCGGCGGTAATCAGCAATTGCTCGGCAAACGCATGCGCGCCGTGGCGCTGTTTCATATGGGCGACCTGCTGGGCGCGCGGCAAAACATCGATGAAGCGCTTGGCTCGCCGTCGGCACCGCGCTCGCACATCATCGACGTGCATTTTGACCAACGCATTGCCGCCCGTTGTCTCAAGGCCAAGGTGCAATTGCTCGAAGGCGACGTCGACCCGGCGCTGCGCCTGATCGCCAGCTGCGTCGACGATGCCATCAGCCTCGACCACCCCGCCACCCTCTGGTACACCCTGTGCCTGGGCGCACTGCCGCTGGCGCTGTTGGCGTCCAACCTGCCGCAGGTGCGCTATTACCTGGGCCTGCTGCAAAGCAGCACTACGCTCCAGGACTTGCCGATCTGGCGGCAATTTCGCCTGTGCTTCGAGAACATCCTGCTGATCCGCGAGGGCTCACCGGAAACGGGCGTGCCGCAACTGGGTGAAGCCTTGCAACACCTGCAAAGCCAGGGCGACAGCCAGCTCTACAGCCTGCTGCGCTGTGAATACGCCTTGGGCCTGGCGCGCCTGGGCCTGGAAAAACTGGCTTTGGAGGTGTTGGAAGATACGCTGCAATTGGCGATTGGCCATCATGAACGCTGGTTTGTGCCGCAGATGTTGCGGATCAAGGCGCAACTGATCTTGCGCCAAGGTCACTATGGTTCGGTTGACAAGGCCAAGGTGCTGCTGCGCCAGGCGTGGGTGGATGCGCAGTTGGCGGGGGCGCATTTTTGGCGGGCGCAGATTGCTGCTGACTTGGCGCGGTTGCAGGAACCTAAGTTGCGGATTGCTGCGTTGCCGCGGTTTCAGCATCGGTGATGGGGTGGGTATATATCCGTCATTTGGGTAACGGCTGAGTGGTGTGTTGGGTCAGATCAGGCGGGCGGCGACCAGCCAATCCGCCACGGCCTGGAATGAGGCGTCGGGCACCGGGTCACCGGGTACGGTTCTGCGCGCAATCTCCGCCGCCAAGGCCCGGTCCGGCGCATGCGGGATGCCTAAATCATAAGCCTCCTGCAACATCAGCAACGCCTCCTCCGGCGCCGCCCGGCACACAATCACTGGCACCGGCGTTTCACCGCGCACATACCGCACGCCAATCACCCAGCCATCGGTAGTGCCGATCATCATCGACGCTCGGCCCAACCCCAGTTTGGTCGCCAACGCCTGCATTTCATTGCGCTGGCGCCGGCGCTCGCTCTTGATCAGCGGGTCGCCGTCGATGTCCTTGCGTTCGCGTTTGGTTTCGCTGCGGGTCATTTTCATGTCGCGGCCGAACAGCCAACGCTGCATCAGCACGTCCACCGCGCCCACGGTGATAAAGGCGCACAGCACGGTAAACACCAGCGGCTTGAGCACCAGGAAAAACGTCGATTCCATGCATTCGGCGCCACAGCGCGAAGACTCCATCAGCGCCTGCAGCGCGTGCTTGCCAACCACGTAGAAGGCAATCGCCAACACGTGCACCTTGACCAGGCCTTTGATGAACTCCACCAGGTTACGCAGGGCGAAGATCTTCTTCATGCCCTCCGCCGGGTTGATGCGTTTGAACTCCGGCTTGATCGGGTCCACCGAAAACACAAAGCCGCGCATGGTGATGATATTGGTCAGGATCACCACCCCGGTGGTCACCGCCATCACGGGCAAGGTAATACCGATGATCAACTGCTCGGCATGGTCCAGCACCCGCGGCCACACGCTGGCGAATGGTTCGATATAGATCTGCGCGGTCAGGTCGATCAGCGCCGTCACCTGGGCCATGGCCCGTGGCGCCAGGATCGAGATGCACAGGGTGCAGAACAGAATGACCATGCCCGATACCAGATCCTGGCTCTTGGCAACCTGGCCTTTCTTGCGCGCGTCGCTGAGCTTTTTGTCCGTGGCCGGCTGGGATTTCTCTTCGCTGGTATCGGCCATGGGCTACTCCATGCCCGCCAGGGTTTTAAGCAGCTCGACGGTGCCACGAAACTCGGCCAGTTGGTCGAGCATCAGCGGGATCAAAAAGCCGATATAGATCACCATCAGGATTGAAAAAAACAGGTTTTTCACCGGCAGCGACAAATCGAAAATATGCAGGTTTGGCGCCATCCGCGACAGGTATGCAAGCATCAAGTCGGTGACCAGCAACGCGATCAGCAACGGCGAGACCATCAGCACGCCAACCCGCATGATCTGGTCGAGGATCGACAGTACCGCCAGCAACGCCGAGCTGGCAAATACCGGCGTAAATGCGGTTACCGGCCATAACTGATAGCTGTGGTAATAGCCGTCGACCATCAGGATAAAGCCGCCGGACATAAAGAACAGCGTGATCAGCATCACCGTGAGCAAGGTCGACATCACGCTCGACTCCCCGGTGGACAGCGGGTCCACCAGTTGCGCCATGGTCGAGCCGCGTTGCAGGTCGACCAACTCCCCTGCCACTTCCGCCGCCCAGAACGGAATGCCGAACAGCAAGCCGATCAGGATCCCGATCAGGAACTCCTTGATCAACAAGCCGGCGATAAACACGCTGCCGTGTTCGGGCATGTGGGTCAGCGCATCGAACACCGGAAAGAACATCGGGATGGAAATCGCCACGGCCACACAGCCGCGAATCATGCCGGTGAGGCCCAGGCGGTTGAACGCCGGGGTGATCACCACCACGCCCATGGCTCGACAGGCGGCGAGCGAGGCAGAACTGATCACCGGATAGGCGACTTCCAGGAACTGCGCGGTCAGGCTGGCATCCATGGGCGGTC
This sequence comes from Pseudomonas sp. PA-5-4B, assembly GCF_021606215.1. NCBI lineage: Bacteria > Pseudomonadati > Pseudomonadota > Gammaproteobacteria > Pseudomonadales > Pseudomonadaceae > Pseudomonas > Pseudomonas sp. PA-5-4B. Next base: position 12,789 of record NZ_WKDB01000075.1, read on the forward strand.
AGCGCGTCCACATCGGGAAGTTGTCCAGCACCTGGCCACCCAGTTCCGCGACTTGCCCGGCCAATACCGGGCCGAGAAACACGATGGTCAGCAATACCGCCACCAGCTTTACCACCTGCGGCAGGGTCTGGTCCTGGATCTGCGTCAGCGCCTGGAACAGCCCTACGCTCAAACCCACGATAATCGCCACGCCCAGCGCCGGCGCCGAGAGCATCAGCACCGTCATCAGTGCCTGTTTCATCAATGACAGGAACACATCCTGGCCCATGGGTCGTGCCTCAGCCGTAACTCAGAATCAAACCGTGCATCAAGCGCGACCAGCCGCTCAAGGACACGAATAAAAAGATCTTCAGCGGGATCGAAATCAGATTCGGCGAAACCATCGACATGCCCATCGCCATCAGCACGTTGGACACCAGCAAGTCCACCACCAGGAACGGGATATAGAGCAAAAAGCCGATCTCGAAGGCCCGCGTCAGTTCCGAACTGACGAACGCCGGAATCAACACCACCAGGTCATCGTCGCGCAGGTCGGCCCGCGCCTCCGGCGACCAGATGGTCTCGGTGGCCTGCACAAAAAAACCGCGCTCGGACTCGTTCGCAAAGCGCTTCAAATGTGCCTGCAAGGGCGGGCGCAGCGCATCGCCCAGATCCTTGAGCTGCTCCACATGCTCGATATTAAGGTCGCGGCCCTCCACTTGCCGGTACATGTCACCAATCAACGGCGTGGTCACATACACCGAGAGGATCAGCGCGATGCCGTACAGCACCAGGTTCGGCGGGGTCTGCTGCACACCGAGGGCGTTGCGGATCAGGAACAGCACCACCGAGATCTTCATGAAACCGGTGAGTGTCACCACCGCCAACGGGATCAGCCCGATCGTCGCAACGACCAGGATGATCTCGATCAGGTTGGGCTGATAACCGGTCATGGGGTGGCAAAACTCAGCAGACGCACACCCAGGCCGTCACCGATTTTCACCAATTGGCCCTGGCCGACGCGGCGCCCGTTGACCATCAAATCGACGCTGTCCACGCCGGGTGTATTGAACTGCAACAAGCTGCCGGCGCCCAGTTCACGCAGTTGCGCCAGGGTCAATTCCAGGCTGCCGACCTGGCACACCAGTTTGAGCGGCAGATCATCCAGGGCCGCAGCCGCATCAACATCAGTCATCGTGTTCTCCATGTGCAAAAGAGGTGCTTGCAAGGCTTCCTGCAAGCGCAAGACTTCACCCTGGTATTGGCAGCGGGCCTGCAGGCGACCCGCCAGCTCCAGCAGCAAACCCGGGCCGGGTTCGAGCATCAGCACATCGCCGGGGCGCAGGCTGCGCAGCTCACCGAGGCTCAAGTGCTGCTGCCCGGCCAGCAGCGCCAGGCTCTGGCGCAGGTCGGGCAATGGGTCCGGCTCAAGCTGGGCGTGTTGATCCAGCAACTGCGCCAACAACACGGCAGCGCCTTCGCTCAGGTCCAGTTGCGCGTGCGTGGCAGGCTGGTTGGCGAAGGACAATTCCAGCGCCAGGTGCAGCGCATAAGGCTGTTGGTCTTGCGGCGCTTCGAGCAATTGCAGCGGCTGACCCAGCAGCGGTTCGAGACGCTCGATCAGGTCCAGTACCGCCAGTTCCAGCAGCAATGCACGCGGCAGCGCCGGCAGCAGTTGCACGTCAAACTGCAACGCCAGCGGCACCAACACCTGCTCTAAGGCGGCGGCCGACAGCCGCAAACGCACTGGCGCGCGACCAAGCAACAGCAGCACCTCGCGTGCCGCATCAAGCGGCTGCGGTTCAGCGGCCCAGTTCACGCGCAGGTCTTGCCCGGCGCAGCGGCCCCGCCAGACGCGGCGGCGCCGGTGCAGTTGGTTATGCAGCGCCAGCAAGGCCGGGTCGTAGTGCGTCAGCCAAGGCGACAGCGGGTCGGCAAGGGCTGCAATCATGTGCCGGTGCCTTCATCACGCAGTTCACCGACGCGGCGCTCATCGCTTTCACGCCCTTCCAGCAGGCTCTGCCAGGCATCGGACTGACGCTGGCGGCTCAGGCGTTCCTGGCGGAACAGGTCGCGCTCACGCTCCTGGCTTTGCAGGGTGGTGGACACGTGGCTCACGTCGTTTTCCAACTGCTGCTGGTCATCCGACAACCCACGCAAACGGTCCTGAGCCGCCTGCCAACTGGCTACCGACAAGCCCTCGGTGAGCGAGGCGTACACCTGACGGGCTTCCTCGGCAATTGCCTCACGGTGCAGGCGCAGTTGCTCCTTGGCATCGGTCAACACGCCATGGGTCTGCTCGCAGCGTTGCTGCTGGGCGGCCAGCTGGCTGGCAGCACGTTGTTCGCGCAGTACCCGCAAGGTTTGCAGGGTGCGCAGTTGGTCGGTTTTCATGAGGCGTTCTCCTTTCTAATGCCAGCGACTACCGTTTCCGGATCAGCGAAGATCGACTGTGGGAGCTGGCTTGCCTGCGATAGCGGTGTATCAGTCACAACAGGGCTGACTGACCCACCGCTATCGCAGGCAAGCCAGCTCCCACAGGGTTTTGCGTGTATCTCGATTGCGCGGCTCATGCCAACACCTGGCGCATGTGCATCAGGGTCTGTTCCAGGTTGCTGGGCTCGCCCGCGTTCTGGCGCAGGAATGCTTCGATGGCGGCGTGGCGTGCAATGGCTTCGTCCGCCAGCGGGTCGCTGCCGGCGGAGTACTCGCCCACACGGATCAGCATTTCGATTTCGCCGTAGCGCGCCATCAGCTCACGGATTCGCATGGCCAGGCGCTTGTGCTCCTCCCCGGCGACCTGCTCCATCAAGCGGCTGCGACTGCGCAGCACGTCCACCGCCGGGAAGTAATTGCGCTGGGCCAACTCGGCGCTCAGGGCGATATGCCCGTCGAGGATCGAACGCGCTTCCTCGGCCACCGGGTCGCTGGCGGCATCGCCTTCGGTAAGCACGGTGTAAAGCGCGGTAATACTGCCGGTAGGGCCGGGGCCGGCGCGTTCGAGCAGCCGTGGCAACGCCGAGAAGAACGACGGCGGGTAACCGCGACGGGTCGGTGGCTCGCCCACGGCCAGGCCAATTTCGCGCTGGGCGCGGGCAAAACGCGTGAGGCTGTCCATTAGCAGCAATACATTGCGGCCCTGGTCACGGTGGTATTCGGCCAGGGTGGTGGCGACGAACGCGGCACGTACACGCTCGGCCGCCGGGCGATCCGAGGTGGCGACCACCGCCACCGTGCGCGCGCGCGCCTGGGCATCGAGTTGCACGTCGAGCAACTCGCGCACTTCCCTGCCCCGCTCGCCGATCAGGCCGATCACAATCACATCGGCTTCGCTGTTGCGGATGATGCTGGCAAGCAGCGACGATTTGCCCACGCCTGGCTCGCCAAAGATGCCCATGCGTTGGCCCTGGGCCAAGGTCAGCAAGCCGTCGATGGAGCGGATGCCCAAGGCCATGGAGCGCACGATCAGCTGCCGCGAAAACGGTGCCGGAGGCTCGGTGTGCAGCGGATAGCTTTTCAGGGCCAGAGTCGGTGGCAGGCCATCACCGTCGAGAAAATCGCCCATAGGGCTGATCACACGCCCCAACTGCGCATCACCGACCGCCACGCCGAGGGTTTCGCCGGTGGCGGTGATCTGCGTGCGGGTCGACAACCCTTCCATCGAGCCGATGGGCGACAGAATCGCCTCGTCACCATCAAAACCAATGACCTCGGCACTCAAGCTGCGGCTGCTGCCGGGATCGCGCAATTGGCACAGCTCACCAATGCTCGCACCGGCCACGCTGGCGCGCAGCAGCACGCCGCGAATGCTCAGCACGGTGCCGTGCATTGGTCGCGGGCGCGCCTGGGCCAGGCGCTCAGTCAGGCGTGGCAGCAACTGCTCCAGGTTCATGCCACACCTTCTTCGGCAAAGGGCAGCAAGCTGCGGCGCAGGGTTTGCAATTGCGCGTCCAGGCCCAGCTCCACCGAGCCGGCCGGGCTGCTGAGGCGTGCCTGGCCGGCGCCAAGCTGTTCATCGGCGTCCACTGCAAGCGCCAAGCCTTCAAGCTTAAGGCGTTGGCGCAATGCGTCGACCTCGGAGGGTGGCACCCACAGGGTCAGTGCCTGGTCCTGGCGAAACGCGCTCAGGGCTTGGCGGGTGCAGCGCACGACGCGCTCGGCGTTATCCAATTCGCCCAGCACTTCACGCACGATGCCCAACGCCAAATCGGCCAGCGAAGTCTCCAGGCTGCTCAGGTAGTGCTGCACCTGGGCTTGGGTCTGCACCAGCAATTGCGCGACCTGCTCGGCACCGGCCTGCCGGGCGCTTTCAAAGCCCTCGGCGCGGGCGGCGTGCAGCCACTGGTCGCTGTCGGCCTTGATCTGTTCGGCCTGGTCTTTGGCCGCTTGCAGGAAGGCAAAACCGTCGGTCCACAACGCGGCTTCTTCGGCCCGCAAAATACGCGCAGCCGGACGGCTCGGTAGTTCATTCATGGGGCAATCTCCTCGGCCAGCAGGCAAGCAGCGGCGGCCTGGACGATTTCCAGGTCACGCGGCACGCGTGCGCTGTAGCCCTGGGGAAAGTCAAAACGCAAGCGCAGCCAGCCTTGCCAGTCAGCGTGCTGGGCCTGCAGCCAGGCGGCGACACAGCCAAGGCCGTCACGGTCGATGGCTTCGATCAACTCGACCGGTTCACGCAGCAGATCCGCCGCGCCCCCCAGTTGGCGCAGAGCCAGGGCGGCCACAAAGACCTCGGCGCCGAGGCCTTCACGCAGCTCATTGACCACCTCGCGGCGGATCTCACGGCTCAAGGTTGCGCCGTGCCAGATAGCCCCGCATAACCTCGGCAGGCGCGCAAATTGCGCAGGCGACAGCAGCAACACCGGCAGGTCGGCCGCCAACGGCGTGACCAATTGCTCGATCGGCGCCAACTGGTAGTGCTTGACCAGCAACTGCTGCAGGCGCGGGCGAAAACGTGGCTGGGCCTGCATGGCCTGCAACACGTCATCTGGCAGCTCAGCGGCAAAACACGCGCCCAGGCTAGGCCCGCGCACAAACTGCAAAGGCTCGGCGATCAACCCCTGCCAGCGTTCGAATAAACTCATTCACCCTCCTTGAGCACATACAGCGCCTGGGACTGGCGCCGCGCCCACTGCTGGCGTGCCAATACACCGAGGGCGCCAAGCGCAATCAGCAACAACGTGCCGAACATGAAACGCGCCTGAGGCACGTTGTCTTCCAGCATCCACAAGCCCATAAAGCGCGCCAGCCGTGGTTGTGCCGGGTTCTGGCTGATGGCGACAGCTGCCTTGATCGCCGTGACCGAAACGCCTTCGTAGCTCAGGCCGGAAATGCCGTTGGCCACCAGCGTCTTGATCTGCGGGATCAGCGTATTGATGTCGGTACCCGGGTCGTAACGCACCAGTACCGAGGCCGACGAGGGTGAAATCACGCGTTTGAGCAGGTCGTTATCGGGCAGCACCACATGCACGCGCGCAGCGACGATGCCGTCGATCTGCGACACCGAATGCGAGAGCTCCTCGCTCAGCGCATAGATCATCTGCGCGCGCTCCTGCACCGGCGACGACACCAGGCCGTTGCCCTTGAACACTTGGCCCATATTGGAAAAGCTCTGTTGCGGCAGGCCGGCGTTGTCGAGCAGCGTCATGGCTTCGGCGAAACGCTCCTCGTCGACCACCACTTTGAGCTGGCCGTTGTCCTGGGTCTTGCGCTCCGCCGGGATACCACCGCGCAGCAGCACCGCGACCATGGCGTTGGCATCGCGCTCGCTGAGGTTGGTATAGAGGTCGGTGTTGCACGCCTGCAACAGACTGGCCAGCAGGCCGATCAGCAACAGGCGCAGGGCGCGGTTTGGGCTTGGCATGGCGTTATTGACCCTTGAGCAGCGTGTTGGCGGAGCCGGAAATCTGCGTTGCACCGCGCACCACCATCTGGGTTTCGATGGAGTAGTCGAACATCTTGCCCAGGGAATGGACGATCTGGTCGACCTGCTGCTCGCCGACTTTTTTTCCCGACTCAGCCTGGGGAGAAGCACTGGCCGTGCGGATTTCGGCCTGCGCGGGTGGCGGCGCCGAGGGGTTGTTGGTGAGCAAATCCGCACGCTCGGAGAACGCTCGCGAACGGTCGATAAAGCTGTTCATGCGCTCCATCAAGCCCGAACCGATCTGGTGCGGGCTGGCGCCCTCGGGCATGCCCTTGGCGGTGTTGGCCATGTGTTCGAACAGGTTCTGCGAGACCCCGGCGGGCCCCGCACCGGCGGACGGCGGCAAGGCCGTGGCGCCGGCGGCGAGACTGATAGTCATAGGGGCCTCCTACTCGTCGTCGTCATCGGACATGGCGTCGTTCAGCAGTTCTTGCATCTTCGGCATGATGATGAACTGGCCGCCGATGGTGACGGCCTGGGTGATCAACGCATCGTTGAATTTGGCGTCGTCGGCGTCCGAGGTGTCCGCCGGTTTGTCGGCGGCCTTGGCGTTATCCACCGCGGCATTGAACTTGGCTTCAGGGCTGGCGCCACCGGGGGCGAGGTTGCTGTCTACGGCCGTTACGGACATGGTGCTGCTCCTTTACTGGGTTGGGGTTTCGGTACTGACTTGCGCGCCGCGAAACACCCGCACACCCCGCTCGCGGGCCACCGGGGCGGCCACGGCGTTGGGTTGCAGGTGATCGACGTGCTGTTGCACCAGCGCCAGGTACGGCGGTGGCCCGGACACGAACACTTCATCGCCTTCGGGGCCATTGCGCATCGACAGCTGCTGGCCGAACACATCAAGGGTGTTGAGGTAAGCCTGCAATTGGTCGAGGTTCAATGCGCTGGCCTTGAACAGTTTTGTGCCGATCTCATCGTTGGCGTTGAGGTACAGAAGGTTGCCGTCGAAGTACCAGGTCAGGCCGTTGGTGTTGCACAGGGTTTGCAGGAACTCACCGGCGCTGGCGGCGCGAATCGTGCTGCGCGCCTTGCCGCGCACCTTGTCCGAGAGCACCACGGGGATGTCGAGGTTGTGGCCGAACTCTTCCAGTGCGCCGCGCACATCCTGGTCGACCAACACGTAGGCATAGGGTTTGGAAAACCATTCGGGCGCTTCGGCCGCGTGGGCCAAACTGGCGCCGAACAGGCATAGGATGGCCATGAAAAATATGCTTACATGGCCTGCGCCTTCGCCCGACGAGTTGTGACGATGACCAAGAATTTCCTGCTTGCCAGTACCCTGCTGTTGGCTGCCTGCTCCAGCAAACCTGCGACCGATTCCGACAAGTCCCTGCAACTGGCCAACGACCTGAACAAGCGCGGCGATTACGCCAGCGCGGCTGCGCTGTACGAGCGCGCCACCCAGCAACCCGGCGCCGGCATCGACCTGTGGCTCAAGCTCGGCCAGGCCAGGCTCGACGCCAAGGACGCGTCGGGCGCCGAGCGCGCCTTCCAGCAAGCCCTGGGTTTGGACGCCCGCAACGCCGACGCCCTGCTCGGCCTTGGCACCGCGCAGTTGCAACTGGGCAAGACCCAACGCGCCGTCACGGCGCTGGGCCAGGCCGCCGAGATCAACCACCTGCCGGTCGCCTACACACGCCTGGGCATCGCGCAGGTCTTGAACGGCCAGGCCGTCGCCGCACAAACCGCCTTCGCCCAAAGCCTCAGCCTGCAACCCGACAACCTCGACAGCCGCTGCAACCTGGCCCTGGCTTATGCGCTGGGTGGGCAATCGCAACAGGCGCTGGACACCATCGCCCCCGTCACCCAATCGCCCCGGGCCTTGCCACGGCATCAGCGTAATGAACTGTTGGTGATGGTGTTGGCGGGGTATGAGCAAAAGGTTGCCGGGCTGGCGCTGGATGATATTCCGGCGGCTGAGCGGGCACAGTTGGTGACCGAAGCCAAGCGCATCAAAGCGATCAGTGATCCGGTGGCGCAAGCCAAGGAGCTGGGGTTGGTGGACCCGCGCTGATACACGACCAACCCGCTTTTGATCTGGCTTGTGATCTGGCTTTTGATCTGCTTTTGATGTTGATCTGAGTCGCCCCGTTAAACCACGCTGGCCGAACGCAGGCTTTGGAGCGAGGGTAACCCGGCAGGACGCCGGGTTAGCCGCGCTGGGCCAAGGATGGCCCATCGCGGCGGCCCACGCTCCAAAGCCGGAGTGAGGGCACACCGAGCCTAAGCGAGGTGCCGAGTGGTGGGGCGAAGACCTTTTGCTTACTTTTGGGTCTTTCCAAAAGTGAGCCGCTGTAAGAGCGGAACCATAAGTGGCCGTTACTACAACAACGGATATGTACGCCGACTCACCGCTATCGCAGCGGTGCGGCGATCCGACAAGCCAGCTCCCACAGTTAGACCGGGTAGCTTCAGTTGGGTAGTGGTCGACCATGAGGCCGCTTTCGCGAGCAAGCCCGCTCCCACATTGGGGCCTCATTGCTGGCCTCCTGCAGCGCCGGCCTTGGCTTCCTGCTGGTCCTTGCGCCGCTGCAACTGCTCGCGGTCGAACCCTTCGATATACACCTGCGCTGCCCGGCCCACCGGCGCGGCCATTGCTGGCCCGGTCGCGCGGCCCTGGGTCAGGTCCTGCTTGCGCTCGACCATCTGCATCAGGTTCAAATTGTTCGCGCAGCCCAACGGCAAGGTCGGTTTGAAGTCTTCATCCAACCCAATCTCATCCTTGGCCGCCGGTTGCTGGCACTGGCTCGGCACGCCATCGGCGCGGTATTCGGGCGAGTAATACGTCGGCGCCAAATGGGTCTTGCAGCCCACCAACACCAAGGGCAACAGCATCAACACACGCAAAACAGTCATGGCAGGCCCCTTAGTCAATTCATGTAGAAACCGAACGCCCCGCCGCTGCGCGGTCCGCTGGCTGCGGCGGTGGTCGGTAAGGCGTCCAGGGGCGTGGCCAGACCGCGACCGCGTACCGGCTCGACCAGGTACGGGGTAATCAGGATCACCAGTTCGGTTTCATTGCGTTGGAAGCGCTTGGAGCGAAACAGGTTGCCGAGGATCGGCAGGTCGCCCAGCAATGGCAGTTTTTCGATGTCCTGGCTGCTCTCGCGCTGGAACAACCCGGCGATGGCGAACGTCTGCCCACTGCCGACTTCCACCCGCGTGTCGGCGCGGCGCACGCTGAAGGACGGCACATGGAAATTGCCGAAGTCCACAGTGCCGCCGCTGACCACGCTGCTGACTTCCGGGCGCACTTGCAGGGCGATGCGCCCGTTAGGCAGCAAGGTCGGGTTGAACAACAACGACACACCGAAGGACTTGTATTCGATGCCCACCAGGTCGCGGTTGACCGGCACCGGGATCGCCACTTCGCCACCAGCGAGGAAGCTCGCGGTCTGGCCGGTCATGGCGGTGATATTCGGCTCGGCCAGGATCTGCAAGATGCCATTGGCTTGCAGCGCATCGAGCATGCCATCGATATTCACATTGCCGGAACCGGTGCCCGCCGTCGCCAAGCCACCGGCCGTCGCTGCCGCCAATGGGCCGCCCGTGATCAGGCCGAAGGAAAACGTGCCGTTATTGAACATCGCGTTCCAGTTCACGCCGTAGTGCAGCAACTCGGAACGCGACACTTCGGCAAAGCGCACCCGCAGGTTCACCTGGGCGGCACCGGCATATTCGCTGGTGTTGATCGCGCTCTGGAAACCTTGGCCCTGAGGGTTGAGCAGCGCGTTGAGGTCGGTGGCCTCGGCCACCGAACCGAGCGTGCCCTTGGCAATCAGGCGGTTGCCGGCGCCGCTTATCTGCGCACCGTTGCCGGGGTGCAGGGTCTGCATCGGCGTGGTCACCGCCTGGCTGTCACTGCTGACCGAAAGCGTCAGGCTGGCCAGTTGTTTGCCGTCGTTGCCCAGGGCTATCAGGCTGGTGTTGCCCGGCGCCTTGCCGAAGATATAGATAGTGCCGGGCGACACCACTTGCAGGTCGGCCACATTGGGTTCGGCCACCAGCACCGAATCCACTGGCGCCACGAAATGCAAAATGCGCCCTTCACCGGACGCCAGGTTGATCGAGCCGCCAGCACCTCGGGCAATGTCCTGGGCCTGACTGGCACACGCAATCAAAGCGAGTAACAACACACAAAAACGCATCATGAGGCAGACGCCAGGGGAGTGACAGAAGCCGCAGCAGGCGCGCGGCGATTGGAAATATCGGTGAGGCTGATGGTCACCAGCGCTTGCAGGTTGTACTCGGTGGCCAATTCGCGGAACGACAGCACCGCCAGTTCCAGCTCGCCGCGCAGTACCAGGCGACGCAAGCTGCGGCGCAGTTCCGGGTGCACCAGCAACACGGCGCTGTTGGCCTCACGGGTGTTCTCGCAAGCCTGACGCAGTTGCGCAAGCAAGGCGCGGCTGACGTCTTCGGGGATCAACTCGCGCTGCGGCTCCTGGCGACGCAAGGACGCACGAAGCTGGTCTTCCAGGCCCGGCGCCAGTACCAGTGCGCCGATCACCCGGTTGCGATCCGCATACTGATGACTGATCTGCCGCGCCAGCGCTGCACGCAAATGCTCAGCCAGGCGCCCGGCATCAGTTTCACGCGCGCCCCACTCCACCATGGCTTCGAGCAAGGCGCGCTGGTTGCGGATCGACACGCCTTCGCCGACCAGCAAGCGCAGGGTTTCGGCCACGCGTTGCAGCGGCACCAAGCGCAGGGCCTCTTTGACCAGTTCGCCGTAAGTGGCTTCGGTGCGCTCGAGCAACAGACGGGTTTCCTGGATGCCGAGGAAGTCCGCGGCATAGCGGCGCAGGCTGCGTTCCAGCACACCGCGCAGCACTTCGTCAGGCAGCAAAAAGCCGATGCCGGCATTGCGCAAGGTGTCTTCGTGCTGACGCTCGATCCAGTGCGCAGGGCGGCCATTGAGCGGCGAATCGGCTTGTACGGTAGCGATATCGAGCAACTGCACATGCACCGGGTCGTCCTGCAACAGCAGGCAGTTGATCGGCAATTCGCCCTCGCTCACCGGCACGCCTTCCAAAGACACGCGAAAACTGCCCGGCGTGGCCTTGGCTTCCATGTAGATGCCTGGCACTGGTACGTCCACGCCAAGCTCGGTGCGAATGTCGTGACACAGCGCTTCGACACGCTGGCGCAGCATCTGGCGCGGCGCGCTTTGGGACAGGCCGCTGCCGAGGGTCAGCAGTACACGGGTGTCGGGCAGCAGGTTGTCATCCTGTTCGACCGGCACCTCGACCACCGGCTCAGGTGCTTGCACCAACGCTTCAAGTTCACCCTGGGGCTGACGGGCCTGCCGGCGATACATCAAAAATGCCGCACTGCCAAAGGCTAAGGACAAACCGATAAATACCCAGGTCGGAAAACCCGGCAGCAGGCTTACGCCGATCATGATCAGCGCCGTCAGGCCCAGCGCACGGTAGCTGGCGCCCAGTTGCTTGATGATCTCGCTGCCCAGGTCGCCGGCCTCGCCGTCGCTGTTGACGCGCGTCACGACAGTGCCCGCCGCGACTGAAATCAACAGCGCCGGGATCTGGGCGATCAGGCCGTCACCCACGGTCAGCAGCGAATAGGTGTGCACCGCCACGCCGAACGGCATGTCGCGTTCGAGCATGCCGATCAGCATGCCGCCCAGCAGGTTGACCGCGAGGATCACCAGCCCTGCGATGGCGTCGCCTTTGACGAACTTCATCGCGCCGTCCATTGCGCCGAACATCTGGCTTTCCCGCTCCAGGCGCGAGCGCCGACGGCGGGCTTCGGCCTGGTCGATATCGCCATTGCGCAGGTCGTTGTCGATGCTCATCTGCTTGCCGGGCATGGCGTCCAGGGTAAAGCGCGCCGCCACTTCCGCGACGCGCTCGGCACCTTTGGTGATAACCACGAACTGCGCCACGGTGATGATCAGGAACACCACCATGCCGACCACCACTTGCCCGGCAATCACGAAGTCACCGAACGCCTTGACGATATGCCCGGCGTCACCGTGCAGCAGAATCAGGCGCGTGGTGGTGATCGACAGCGACAGGCGAAACAAGGTGCTGAGCAGAATCAGCGGCGGCAGCGCAGAGAACTCCACGGAGTGGCCGATGTAGAACGCTACGATCAGGATCAGGATGCTCAGGGCAATATTGAGGCCGATCAGCATGTCCACCAGGTAGGTGGGCAGCGGGATGATCATCATCACAATCGCCATCAGCATAAACGCGACGATGATCACGTCAGTGCGCTGCGCAGCCATGCGCGCCACATTGTTCAGACGATTGAGTACGCTCATGGGTTGGCCCTGCGTGCGGCTAAGTAGCGTTTGAAGCACTGGCGCGCTTCGTCCTTGCGCTCGCCGTACCACAGCGCACGCGCGCGCAGCAGCAACAGGCTGGCGGACTCACCTTCCAGCGCCACCAGGCGGTCGAGGGCGCCGAGTGCCCGCGTGGCATCGCCACTGTCGGTGAACGCCAGCACCAGCGCGCGCAACAGCACGCAGTCGTGGGGCGCGACACTGACGGCAATCAGCAACATCACCAGCGCGCGCTGGGACTGACCATTGCGCCGGTACAGCTCGCCAATGCCCTTGAGCAGTTGCACGGCGTCCTCGTTATCGCGGGCCATCAGGCATGCACCTGTGAGCGCTGCTGGTCGAGGTTGCGGCGCATCTCTATCTCTTCGCTGATCAGGTCATGGGCCAGGGCCTTGATCTCGGGCTCAGCGTCCAGGCTCGGCAGGATGTGTTCCATCACATGCTCCAACAGCTCCAGGGAACGCGCGCTGCCGAACAGCAGGGAGTCCACCCCGGCGGCGCTGGTGAGGGCTTCGAGGTCGCTGCGCAGCGAGCGGCGGGTTTGGGTCTTGCGGGTCTTGAGCACCGCTTCGAAGGCGGTGGCCTGGCGTGAATTGACCGGGTGAATCGCTTCGATAGGCGCGCTGCGCACATCACTGGGAATTAACGGGCGGGGTTCGACTTTCATGCCGGGGCCTGTTGATCGTTCTCACGCTCTGCGTGGGCATGCATCCTGTGACGCTCTGCGTCACCTTGCGCAGGGGTCACGCATTGCGCTGATTTCAGGACGCGGAGCGTCCGGGGCGGCATTACCACGCAGAGCGTGGGAACGATCATGTGTATACGTCCCATAGACCGACTCATAAGGTGAAGGTAAAGCGCTCATCGCCACGGGCGAGGATCACTTGGTTGTTCTCGATGCGTTCCAGCACCCAGTTGTCCGCCAGCGCAGCGCCGGGGTACAGGCGCTTGCCGCTGTCATTGATCACGTAGGGGTGGGCGCCGAACCACACGGCCTGGAAGCGCACGCGTGGGCTCGCGGCATCGGCACGCGCGGCAACGCGGGGGTTGAGCACGATCTGCTGGCCGTAGCGCTGGTCGAAGGCTTGTTGCAGGGCCAGCCATTGAGGCTTTTGTGACTGTTCGAAACTGCCCTCGGCGCTGAGCTGGCCGTTGCTGTTGGTGACGCTCACCGCATCCAGGCGGGCGGCTTGCAACTGTTGCTCCAGCCAGGCTTTGGCCTGTTCGCGAGACGGCTGTTTAATCGCCGGCACATCGACCACTGCCGCCGCCTGCGCCAACGGCGGGTCACTGCGAAAGGCCAGTGCCCCTGCACAGATAAACAGCAAGCCGAGCGCGACAATCCAAGGCGTTAATCTGCGCGGAGCGCGGGAGGGTTGCTCTGCCTCTTCAGGCAGCGCCAGGCTCACACCGGCGGTGCCGATGCGCAGTTGCAAAGGCAGTCGCGCGCGATGGCCATTGCCCCGGGGAATTCGCACAGTGCCGGCGACCAGCACCTCACCGCCCAAGGCTTCGACCGCCACATGGCCGCCCTCAAAACGCAGGCGCAGGTGCAGGCCGGCGATACCGGGGTCGCTGAGCACAAGGTCGGCCGCGAGGTCCGCGCCGATGGTGTAGACAGGCTGATCAAGCACCAGGGAACTGCCCTGGTGCAAACCGGCGGTCACAGTGAGGGTCGGTGCGCCAGTCGCAGCCACCGGCCCCAAAGAAATCAAGGCTGTCATGTGTGGGTTTGCCCCCTTGAAAATGTGCAACGGGGTCAAGAATCAGCAGGTAAACGGGCAGCGCCAGCGCCGCCCGTTTGGCAAATCAGTTCTGCGGACGCTGTTTGGTGGCGTCGAGCTCAGCTTTTTTCGCGGTGCTGATTTCGGTGATCTTGGCCGACTTCTCGATAGCCATGTTGAAGGTCGCTTCCATCTTCGCGATAGCGTCGTCGGCGCCGCCGGCTTTTACTGGTGGGACATCAGCCATGTTCATCTCCTTGCATCGATAGGGAAGTTATTCAGTTGCGCAACAGCAAGCTGAAAGTATGCAAACCCGGTAAATGCCCAAAACGTCAGACAGTGAGCGTTCGAACCGTCGTTGGTTTGCATGGGGGCCATACTACTCACGAACAAAACGCCTTCGTTGTGAAAGCTTGTGAAACGTTTCGGCTACAAGGTGTGAATTGTTTGGCTCAACCCGGCGTTGAAAAAAACTCATGCCGGTTCGCCCGCGGAACTTTTAGCGAAACATTCAAACAAGGCCAAAGCCCCTTATTACGCGGCGTTGCACGCACACCCCGACATTCTCTTGAACAATAGGCGGCAGGTTTACAGCGTAAAAACGCGCAGTCCGTCACGACGTCGACGTCTTTTTTGTATCGACTTCACATTTTTCGCTAATAGCCTTCTGCCCAACTTCGCAGATATTTCCATTTGTAACAAAAGCGACTTACTCATCGCGTTTCATAGCTCGGCGCGAGCGACCTTAATGCTCGCGGGCAACTAATTTCCTGCGCCTGATTAGTACAGATGCACTAATAGCTAAATAGTCAGTGTGCAGGCCCTGATATATGAAACAACTTCCAGGTGAGCATGTATGCCAGCGATCCCAAGTAGTCGTGACCCTGCGCAAACACCGGGCACAGACGGCTCGCAGAAAAAATTCGAAACCGCGTTGTACACCGCCGTCAACCAGCCGACCTTCGACCCGTCGAAGATCCGCGGCCCGTCGATCCCACTGCCCTATCAAAACGTTCAGGCGCCGGTGAACAACAGCATCACCTACACACCGTTGGGCAGCGACAAGCCAGTCACTCTCAAGCAGAGCGACAACCCGCGTCTCTACGAAACACTGGTCAACCAGTACAACACCCAACAGAACGATGCGAGCTTCGAAAAAAACCTCAGTGACAGTAAAGCGGCCGGCTACACCCATGCCGATGCGAGCACCGTGGCGCCGGGGCTGGGCAACTACACGGCCATCGGCAGCCCGACTGAACTCGGCCCCGGGCTGATCCGCTATGAGACCGCCTCGGGTGACAAGGTGGTGGTCAGCCAGAAAGACACGCCGCAGCTGTTCGATCAGGTCAGTGGCGACTTCACCAAGCTGTCGGCGATCAATGCCAGCGGCGCCGAAGGCTATCGCCTGGCCGGTGCCAACGAGAGCATCGACCCAGCCACCCATATCGGCCCGCCCGAGGAAGTCGGGCCAAGGTTGATCCGCTACCAGACCGCGTCCGGCGACAAAGTGATCGTGTCCCAGGACATCACCCCTGCCCTGTACGACCAAGTGGCCAAGCTTTACGCCGGCACTACTGGAGCGGCAGGCGCCTGCGATACTTCGTGGGTCGACAACTCGTCGTTCGGCGTGTCCGGCGCCAAGGACTGGAACAGCATCACTGGCAACACCAGCACGACACCGACCAAAGAAGAACTCGACCTGAACCGCCCGCGCGCCGCCGCACAATTGCTCTCGCAGAACTGGGACGCCTGGGGCCTGCACGGCGCGCCGATCGACTTTGCCAACCCGCCGACCAGCTTGCCGCCCCAGGCTCAGGCCGTGCTCAAGTACGTGGCCAGCAGCCCGAACCTGATGGCCGCGCTGGACAGCGGTGGTCGCGGCAAAGCCGACAATGTGATTACCCATTCCGACGTTGACCATTTCATCAGCAACACCAACAGCGATATCGGCGCGGCGGCGAAGTCCTATGGCAGCTTTATGGGCAGCCACCCAGGCGACTTGGCCAAGGCCAACGCCAAGTCCGCCGCCATCGTGATGGCCAACGAAAGCCTGGTCGCCAGTTCCGGCACCGCCATGCGCCCAGGTGACAACCAGCGCAGCAACGACGGCATGATCCGCCCCGATAACCTGCAAGCCCTGGGCAGTGATTCGGCCTTGAGCAACGAGCTGACCGGCGCTGCAGCAATGTGGTCGCGCCCCGGCCTGTTCCACGCCCTGGAAACCGGCGGTGACAACCCCGCCACCGGCAAATCCGACAACATCGGCACCCGCGACAACATCGGTGCGTGGCTGGAGAAACAGGCGCCGAAAACCGACAGTGACACCCTGACCTTCCTCGACGGCGCCGCCACCCGCGATGCCGTCGCCGGTGTGGATACCTCCAAGCTCACCGCCGATATCCTTGCCAACCCGCAGAACTACACCGGCGAACAAAAAGCCGCCGTGATGGTGCAACTGACCGATGCACAAACGCGCCTGCTGGTCAGCGACTACGTCGGCAACGCAGGCTTGATGGACAAGTACACCTCGCCCAACTGGGGCCTGAACCCCAACGAAGACAAGATCAAGGCGCAGCTGCAAAGCGGCATCGAGACCCTGTCGGCAGACCCGGATGTGCAAAGCTTCCTGCAGAACAATCGCGGCCCCGCGCTCAGGGATATCGTTAGCAGCGACCCGAGCATGAAGGTCGCGATGCAGAACTACGTTGAAGGTGGCATCGAGTCGGGCAAAAACCTCAACGACAACCTCAATGCCAAGGACCAGAACGGCAAACAGATCGACATGGGCATGGGCCTGCAAAACGCCACCAACGACGCGACGATCGCCAACCTCGCACTGGGGGGCAACGGCCATGTGGACCTGACCAAGGTGGCGGCCAACGCCGGGCAAAGTGACGCGATCCTCAGCTACTACAAGAACCAGCTGGTGACCGGCAAAGCCTTCACCGATGCGGTAGCCGGTGGCCTGGACCCGACCGTAGCGGCCAGCAGTTTCGCCGCCAGCACCGCGTCGGCCCAGGCCTTTCTGGGTGACAAGGCCACGGCGGATGACGCGGCGACCTTGCAGGTCAACTTCAACGAAAACCTCGGCGATGCGTTGCTCGGCGGTGCGACCACCGACACGTTGAACGTCACGCTCGGCGATGGCAACGGCAACTTCGACGACGCCAAAGTCACCGCTGCGATCAACGACGCGCAGCAAAAAGACCCCGAGACGTTCACCACCTCCGACGGCGGCAAGATCGACCCGGCACAGGTGGTGTCGATGCTGCGGTCGGTATGGGACATCGGCCGTCAGGGCAACAAGATTGCCGATGCCTTGCCCAAGGCTATCGAAGGTATGAAATTCGGGGATGTCAGCCCGGCGTTCAAGCAAGGCCTGCTGCACATTGGCAGCGCGGTGTTGATGAGCGGCGTGCTGATGGCGCGTTCGGCCAGCGGCAGCACCACCCCGGTGGCGGATGCCAACCGCGTATCGGCGGGCCTGCAATTTGCCGGGTTGCTGCTCGAAGGCGGGACCAAATACGCCAAGGAAGCCGGCTATGGCGTCACCTGGGTCAACC
>NZ_WKDB01000076.1:0-29246 GCF_021606215.1 Pseudomonas sp. PA-5-4B
CGCTGGGGCTCGACAGCTCCCACATTTGAGCTTTGTCGCTGGCAAAATCTGCGTTCGACGCGGTGGCCCTGCTGACCAAGACCCAAGCAACAAAGCCGATCCCCTGTGGGAGCTGTCGAGCTTTAGCAAGGCTGCGAAAGCGGTGGGTCAGGCACCTTATATCTCGCCTGTGCCGCCGTCTTCGCAGCCTCGCTGGGGCTCGACAGCTCCCACATTTGAGCTTTGTCGCTGGCAGAATCTGCGTTCGACGCGATGGCCCTGCTGACCAAGACCCAAGCAACAAAGCCGATCCCCTGTGGGAGCTGTCGAGCTTTAGCGAGGCTGCGAAAGCGGTGGGTCAGGCACCTTATATCTCGCCTGTACCGCCGCCTTCGCAGCCTCGCTGGGGCTCGACAGCTCCCACAGTTGAGCTTTGTTGCTGGTGGAATCTGCGTTCGACACGATGGCCCTGCAAACCGAAACCGCAGCAACAAAGCCGATCCCCTGTGGGAGCTTTGGTGATTTCATTACCAAGCCCGCTCAGCTCATACGCATCATTCCTCCTTGCGATGCGCCCATTGGTACAGCGCCGGCAGCACCAGCAAGGTCAGCAACGTAGAGGAAATAATTCCGCCGATCACCACCGTCGCCAGCGGCCGCTGCACTTCGGCGCCGGTGCCGGTGGCGAGTGCCATGGGGATAAATCCAAGTGACGCTACCAGCGCCGTCATCAACACTGGGCGCAAGCGCGTCAGCGCGCCTTCGTTGACCGCCAGCGCTAACGAGCGGCCTTCTTCACGCAGGTTGCGGATAAAGGCAATCATCACCAGGCCGTTCAGCACCGCCACACCGGACAACGCGATAAAGCCCACGCCTGCCGAGATCGATAGCGGAATATCGCGCAGCCACAACGCCATGATGCCACCGGTCAAGGCGAACGGAATCCCGGTAAACACCAGTAAGCCGTCCTTGAGGTTGTTGAACATCATAAACAGCAACCCGAACACCAGCAGCAACGCCACCGGCACCACGATGCGCAAACGCTCGGAGGCTTCCTTCAACTGTTCGAACTGGCCGCCCCAGGTGGTCCAGTAACCGGCGGGCACCTTCACCTGGGTGCTGATGGCCGTCTCGGCCTCTTCGACAAACGAGCCGATATCACGCCCGCGCACGTTGGCGCTGACAATTACCAGACGCTTGCCATTCTCGCGGCTGATCTGGTTCGGGCCGAGCACCAGGTCCAGGCTCGCCACCTGAGACAACGCAATAAATCCCAACTGCCCCGCCGCACTCCCGGCCAACGCCGGCACCGGAATCAACAGCCGCGACAAGCCTTCGATATCGGTGCGCAACGCGTCGGATAACCGCACCACCATGTCAAAACGCCGGTCGCCTTCGTACAACGTACCGGCCTGGCGCCCACCCACGGCCACGGCAATGGTGTCCTGCACATCACCCACGTTCAGGCCAAAACGTGCGGCCTTGTCACGGTCGATATTGATCGTCAGCACCGGCAGGCCGGAGGTCTGCTCCACCTTCACCTCCGAGGCGCCATCAAGCTTTTGCAAGGTCTCGGCGATTTCCCCGGCGGTCTTGTTGAGCACCGCCATGTCATCGCCAAATACTTTCACTGCCACATCGCTGCGCACCCCGGAAATCAGCTCGTTGAACCGCAGCTGAATCGGTTGCGACAGTTCATACGCACTGCCCGGCACAATCGCACTGGCGCGCTGGATATCGGCAATCAGCGCCTCGCGGGACTTCTTCGGGTCTGGCCATTGGTCCTTCGGTTTAAGCATCACGTAGCTGTCGGAAATGTTCGGCGGCATCGGGTCGGAAGCGATTTCCGCCGTGCCCGTGCGCGCAAACACGCGCTCGATTTCCGGCACTTGGGCGATCAGTATTTTTTCCAGCTGCTGCTGCATCTGCACCGATTGCGACAGGCTGGTGCCGGGTACGCGCAAAGCCTGTTGGGCGAAGTCGCCTTCACTGAGGCTGGGGATAAACTCGCTGCCCATGCGACTCGCTACCGCGCCCGAGGCGACGATGGTCAACACCGCCAAACCGAACACCAATGAACGGCGCGTCATGACCCAATCCAGCACCGGCGCATAGACCCGACGCGCAGTGCGCATCACCAGGTTTTCTTCTTCCTTGACCTTGCCGGTCACGAACAGCGCAATCGCGGCGGGCACGAACGTCACCGACAGAATCATCGCGCCCAGCAGCGCAATCACCACGGTAAACGCCATGGGATGGAACATCTTCCCGGCCACGCCAGTGAGGGCGAAAATCGGCAGGTAAACCACCATGATGATCAACTGCCCGAAGATCAGCGCACGCCGTGCTTCCTTGGCCGCCGCGAACACTTCATGCAGGCGCTCGCTGCGCGTCAATAACCGCCCATGTCGCTGCTGCGCATGGGCCAGACGGCGGATCGCGTTTTCGACGATCACCACCGCGCCGTCGACGATAATGCCGAAGTCCAGCGCGCCGAGGCTCATCAGGTTGGCGCTGACTTTGTTGGTGAACATGCCGGTAAAGGTGAACAACATTGCCAGCGGAATCACCATCGCCGTGATCAGCGCCGCGCGGATATTGCCCAGGAACAGAAACAACACCGCGACCACCAACAGCGCGCCTTCGAAGAGGTTTTTCTTCACCGTGGCGATGGCTTTTTCCACCAGGTTGGTGCGGTCGTAGACCGTCACGGCGACCACACCGGCGGGCAGCGAACGGTTGATTTCCTCGAGTTTCTTCGCCACCGCCTGGGACACGGTGCGGCTGTTTTCGCCGATCAACATGAACACCGTGCCCAGCACCACTTCACGGCCGTTTTCGGTGGCCGCGCCGGTGCGCAGCTCGCGGCCGATTTCGACTTGCGCCACATTGCGCACGCGGATCGGCGTGCCATCCGAGCTGGTGATCACAATGTTGGCTATATCATCAATCGACGCCACCTGACCCGGCGCACGGATCAGCAATTGCTCGCCACTGCGCTCGATGTAACCGGCGCCGACGTTGGCATTGTTGCGCTCCAGCGCCGTGACCAGATCACCCAAGGTCAGGTTGTAGGCCGCCAGGCGCTTGGGGTCCGGGGCTATCTGGTATTCCTTGGCGAAACCACCGATGGTGTTGATCTCGGCCACGCCCGGCACATTGCGCAGTTGCGGCTTGATGATCCAGTCCTGGATCACGCGCAGGTCGGTCGGCGTGTAGGGCGTGCCGTCGTCCTTGCGCGCGTCGTCTTCGGCCTCGACGGTCCACAGGAAAATTTCGCCAAGGCCGGTGGAAATCGGCCCCATCGCGGTTTCGATGCCCAACGGCAGTTGCCCGCGTGCCACTTGCAGGCGCTCATTGACCAATTGCCGGGCGAAAAACAGGTCGGTGCCGTCTTTGAAAATCACCGTCACCTGGGACAACCCCGAACGCGACAGCGAACGCGTCTGCTGCAAACCCGGCAGCCCGGCCATGGCGGTTTCAATCGGAAAGGTAATGCGCTGCTCGGTTTCCAGCGGCGAAAAACCGGCCGCCGCCGAGTTGATCTGTACCTGCACGTTGGTAATGTCAGGCACCGCGTCGATGGGCAACTTCTGATAGCTGGCGATGCCGACACCGGCCATCAACAGCACCGCCAGCAGCACAATGATGCGCTGCTCGATGGCGAATTGGATAAGGCGCTCAAACATGGGGAATCACTCGCAGGATCAATGGGCGTGCTCGGCCGAGCCTTTACCCAGTTCGGACTTGAGGATGAAGCTGCCGACAGTGGCCACCTGCGCCCCGGCCTCAAGGCCCTGGCGCACTTCGACGTAGCCGTTTTCGCTCACACCGAGTTCGAGGTGACGGGTGATAAAGCCTTGCGCAGTGCGCACAAACACTGAGGGTTTGTCCTCGACGGTCTGGATCGCGGTTTCTGGCACGGTGACCTTGGCCTGGTAGGTATCGGTGGCCAATTGCACCGTCACAAACAGGCCCGGGCGCCAGGCGTCATCGGGGTTGGGCACGGTCACGCGCACGGTGGCGGTACGCGTCTGCTCGCCAAGCAGGTTGCCCACATAGGCCACGGTGCCCTGCACCTGCGTGCCCATTTCCGTGGAGGTGACCTTCACCGGTTTGCCGACCCGGACCTTGTTCAAATCCTTGGGAAACACACCGAAGGTGATCCACACCTGGGACAGGTCCGAGAGCGTGAAGGCGTTGCTGGTCTCGCCGACCACCTCGCCGACGCCGAGGTGTTTTTCCACCACTACGCCGGCGAACGGCGCACGCAGTTCATAACGATTGCCACCGACCAGGACCGCGCTGCCGCTGAGGGCAGTCATCTTCTGGCGCGCATTGTTCAGGGCGATTTCGGCCTCTTGCAAGGTCTGACGCGCCAGCAGGTAATCCTGTTCGGCGGAGATTTCGTCCTTCCACAATTGGCGCTCGCGTTGGAACGTAGTTCGCGCCAATTCGACCCGGCGCTCGCTGGCCGCCAGCTCGCTGCGCTGGTCGGAAATCTGCTGGCTGGAGATGACCGCCAACAGCTCGCCTTTCTTCACCGACTGGCCAAGGTTGACCTTCACCGCCTCCACCACACCGGCCGCACGCGGGACGATGTGCGAGGTACGGTCCTCGTCGAAACGCACTTCCCCCGGCAGCGTCAGCACTGTACTGATCGAGCGCGGTTGCGCCTGGGCGAGTTGGATACCGGCGGCCTGGATCTGCTGTTCAGTGAGTTCAAGCGCGCCTTCTTCTTCATCGGCGGCGGCAAAACCAGAAAGCATCAGGCCCAGGGCGACAGCGAGCGCCACGCCATGTGTATGTTTCATAAAGGACTCCAGAAGAAATCAAAACCGGGCGAGGTCGCCGTAAATTCGTTCGATGCGCACCCAGGCATCGGTGGCCTGGGCGGTCGCCGTGAGGTATTGGGTGCGTGCGGCGATCAAGGTGCGCTGGGCGTCGAGCACGTCGAGGAAGTTGAACTTGCCCATCTCGAAGCCACGGGTGGCGCTGTCCACCGCGCTTTGGGCGGCGGGCAGGATCTGTTGGTTGAAGGCGCGCACTTCGGTATCGGCGGTTTGCCACAGGTCCAGGGCCTGGCGGGTCTCGGTGCGCAGGCGCAGTTCGACAGCGTTACGCAGGTCGCGGGCCTGGTCGGCGCGGCGGCTGGCGGCAAGCACATTGCCCTGGTTACGGTTGAACAACGGGATCGGCATGGACACACCCACCACGTTCACACGTTCACGCACGCTGGCGTCGTACTGGCTGCCGATCGACACGTCGAGGTCGGGAATTCGCTGGGCTTTTTCCAGGCCCACGCTGGCCTCGTTTTGCTGAATTTGCAGTTCAGCCAGGCGTAACTCGGTGGTTTGCTCAAGGCGCGCCAGCAGTTGTGCCGAGGGCGGCAACGGTGGTGCGGATTGGCTTTGCGTGGCGACCGCCTGGAAATCAGGGTTGGCGCTGCCGGTGCTGGCGGCGAGGCGGCGGTAGGCATCCGTGAGGCCGATCTGTGCGCGGTTGAGTTCCAGGCGGATCTCCGACAACTGCACCTGGGCGCGAGTGGCTTCTACCGGCGACGATTTGCCGGCTTTGACGCGGCCATTGGCGACCACCAGGCCGCGCTCGGCCAAGGCCATTGAGCGTTGCGCCAGGTCGAGGCGCTCCTGGGCACGCAGGGCGCCGTAGTAGCTGTCGATCACATCGGCGCGCAGGCCATTGCGCCGCTGCTCAAGGGTCAACGCGGCGGCATCCTGAGCGCGTGTTGCCACATCAATGCGCGCACCGCGTTTGCCGCCCAGTTCCAGGGTCTGGCTGAGTTTGATGGTGGTGGTGCGCGAGTTGCGGCGGGTGTCTTCGGCATCCCAGGAAGCCACTGGGTTGGGGATCAAGCCCGCCTGCTGGCGGCCGCCTTGGGCAATGTCGATTTCCCATTGCGCGGCGGCCAGGTCGGGGTTGTTGGCGAAGGCGGTTTGCAGGGCTGAATCAAGAGTCAGGGTTTGCGCCTGGGCAGCGTTCGCCGCTACCCACAACGCTGCGCCCCCCAAAAATGTTCTAAACGAAAGTGCCATAACGAGAGTTCCACGCCCATGAATTCGCTGAGGTTTACCAGCGGGGGCAATGTAGCTTTCGCGACTTATCAGAGCGGTGGAGCAAAGATTACAAATCCGAAAGGCACAGCCTCAAGCGTGCACCTCGTCAGGGTCGTCGTGATGAAAACCTTCGCCTTCGACCTGCAAGGTGACGTGGGGAATATCGAACTGTTCGTGCAGCAACTCCGTCACCCGCGTGAGGATTTGTTGCTCAGTGCCTTGGGACGGATCCGCGACCAAATGCGTGCTGAGCACATTCTTGCCGCTGGTCAGCGCCCAGATATGCAGGTCGTGTACGTCCTTGACTCCAGGCACGCTGCGAATGGCCTGCTCAACCTGATCGATATCCATGCCGTCCGGCACGCCTTGCAGCAGTACGTTCATGCTTTCCTTGAGCAGCGTCCAGGTGCGTGGCAACACCCAGAAACCAATCGCCGCCGCCACCACGGAGTCGACCCAGCCCCAGCCGGTAAACATGATGACCACCGCCGCGATGATCACGCCGATAGAACCGAGCATGTCGCTCCAGACTTCCAGATAAGCGCCCTTCACATTCAGGCTTTCACCGCTGGCAGCACTGAGCAGGCGCATGGAGATCAGGTTGACGATCAGCCCCAGCACCGCAATCACCAGCATGCCGGTGGACTGGATTTCGGCTGGCGCCTGCAGTCGTTGATAAGCCTCGTAAAGGATGTAAAACGCCACGGCGAACAGCAGCAGCGCATTAAAGGCCGCCGCCAGGATTTCGAAACGCGCATAACCAAAAGTGCGCTTGCGGTCGGCCGCACGCTTGGCGACCTGAATGGCCACCAGGGAAATCGCCAGGGCCAGGGCGTCGGTCATCATGTGCGCGGCGTCGGACAACAACGCCAGGCTGCCGGTGACAAAAGCGCCAATAACCTCGGCAATCATGAAGCTGCCGGTCAGCCCCAGGGCCATCCATAACTTGCGTTCGTGGCCGGCGCGTACTTGGGCGTGGCTGTGTCCTGCGCTCATGGCATGTCCTCGTGGTGTGTAGTCCGTTGATCATAGAGCTATAGGCCAAATTCCCGCGCATACCTTGCAAACTTGTCACTCGCCCGCCAGCTCATCGTTAGATTGATCGCACCAAAATCGCCCATGCATGCGCTGCGGCATTTCTATCAGGTATGCTTTTCGAGCAGGAAACAAAAAGAAACAAATTAGCCAACCTGTTCGATAAGGAGTCCCGTTTTGGAGTTATCGACTGCCGCGTGGATGGTTCACGACACCCGCCTCATGTTTTGTGTTCTGCTGGCCATCGCCAGCATCATTGTGTTGATCAGCGCCACCAAACTGCCGCCGTTCCTGTCGATCCTGATCGGTACGTTCATCGCCGGTGTGGGCGCCGGGCTGCCGCCGGAAGAAGTCGCCAAAGCCTTCAGCAAAGGCGCTGGGGCGATCCTCGGTGAAGCCGGGATCATCATCGCCCTGGGCTCGATGCTCGGCGCGCTGATGGCCGAATCCGGCGCGGCCGACCGCATCGCCACCACCTTGCTTGGGTTGGGCAAAGGCAAGTCACTGCCGTGGGTGATGGCGCTGGTGGCCATGGTGATTGGGTTGCCGCTGTTCTTCGAAGTCGGCCTGGTGATGATGGTGCCGATTATCTTCGTGATGGCTAAACGTTCGAACCAGCCATTGCTGAAAATTGCCATCCCGGCGCTGGCGGGCATGACCACCCTGCACGCCCTGATGCCACCGCATCCGGGGCCGTTGATTGCGGTGGGCGCGTTGCACGCCGACCTGGGCCTGACCATGCTGCTGGGCTTCTGCCTGGCGGTGCCGGCAGTGATTCTCGCTGGCCCGCTCTATGGCAACTGGCTGTCCAAGCGCCTGCACGTGGATGAGCCGGCCGACATCGGCGCGCTGTTCAGCGCACCGCCCAAGGCGCCGCGCCAGCCGAGCTTTGGCGTGTCGCTGCTGATCATTTTGTTACCGGTGATTTTAATGCTCGGCAGCACCTTGGCCAAAGTCGCGTTGCCAGCCGAAAGTACCGTCGGCCTGACCCTGAAGTTCCTCGGTGAACCGCTGATCGCCCTCGGCCTGGCCGTGATCGCTGCCGTTATCTGCCTGGGCTGGGCCGCCGGCATGCCACGTGCCGAAGTCGGCAACACCCTGCGCAAAGCCCTCGCGCCCATCGCCGTGTTACTACTGACCATCGGCGCCGGCGGCGGCCTCAAGCAAACCCTGCTGGACGCCGGCGTCAGCCAGACCATCAGCAAGGTCGCCGAAGGCGCGCACATGCCGTATCTCTTGCTGGCCTGGCTGATCGCCGTGGCCCTGCGCCAGGCTACCGGCTCGGCGACGGTCGCGACCACCACAACGGCGGGTATCCTCGCGCCGATGATGGCCGGGCTGGCCGCAACCCAAAGCTCATTGGTAGCGCTGGCGATTGGCGCGGGCTCGGTGTTCTTTTGCCACGTCAACGACGCTGGGTTCTGGATGGTGCGTGAATATTTTGGTTTGCAGCTGAAGCAGACGATTTGGGTGTGGTCGGTGTTGCAGACGATTGTTTCGGTGGTCGGGCTGGTCGGTACGCTGCTGCTCTGGCACTTTCTTACGTAATCCCCTACTGAAATCGTTCTCGATATTGTGCATACGAGAACGATTTCATTGCGTTTCAAACAATTACCAACCTTGCTTTGAATGGCCAGTAGTGGCATAAAGTCATCACTCAATATACCGTTTTGAATATTACTCACAAGGAGCGTGACGGTGATTACCTATAACGACGCGATAATATCGATTCCGCAGGGCCAAAAACCCTCGATTCTACTGGCTAATGGGTTCTCCCAAGCGTGGGATCACACCATTTTCAACTACAAGTACCTGCTTCAAGCTGCTGACTTTGGAGACCGCTCAACTCCCATTAAGGAACTCTTCAAAAGACTCAACACCTACGACTTTGAAAAGGTCATGAAGAGGCTAGTTTCCACACAGCTCGTCCTTGAAATTTACGACGCAGACCCACAACTTATTGCAAAAGTAAAACAAGACCAAGAAGTATTAAAATCCGCACTTATCAGTGCAATCTCCAACACTCACCCGCCGCTACCCAATAACGTTACCGACGAACAGTATATAAGCGCACGAACTTTCCTTTCTCAGTTCACTCAGATATTCACCTTAAACTATGATTTACTGCTTTACTGGGCAAGAAACAAAAACAACTTACCTCCGGAGTACTATTCAACCAATGATGGGTTCGGTGGATATCCATTGCAATGGCGAGGAAACGGGAGCGGTCAACAGGTCCACTTTCTGCATGGCGGACTACACCTCTATGACACAGTGTCCGGGGTAAAAAAACACAAATGTACTGAGGACGGCGTGCCGATAATCGATCAAGTCAGAAACAACTTGGAGAATGGAAAATTCCCTCTATTCGTAGCTGAGCCCACCTATGAGAAAAAACGTGCTCGGATAGAGCACAACCCATACCTAAACTATTGCTTTCGCAAACTTAGAAGTTTGCGGGACACGCTTTTTATATATGGCCACTCTATAGCAGATAATGACAGCCACATTTTCGAAGAAATAAAACATAGTCAAGTGGAAAAGGTGTTTATCAGCATCTACGGGGACGCCGAAAGCAAGGAAAACCAAATGACGATGATGAGAGCAAAAAACCAGCTATTTGGATTCGACATCGAATTTTTCCAGGCAGAGACAACCCCTATATGGGCAGCAGTAGAAGCTGAAAGCCCTCACATCCCGTAACTTAAAACCACGTTTAATATAATATTCGTCGGTTACCTCTTTCAGTCACACCTGACTAGAAGAGACTTTCTCGATATCCACTCATCAAATTAGTTAATTGCCCAAGGTGTGGCGCTTGCCAAACAGCGCCACACTCGCCACGCCCACCGCGCCCATCACCACGCAATACCCCACGCAAATCCACGGGCTGGTCGGCATCAACGCGATCAGCAACAGTGGCGTTGTACTCGCCCACAACGCATAGGCAATGTTGTAGGTAAACGAAATCCCCGACACCCGCACCTGCGCCGGGAACAGACCGACCATCACCGACGGCACCGCGCCTACCACGCCGCAACTCAAGCCCGCCACGGCATACGCCGCGCCCAGCCACACGCCGCCACTGATCAGGCTGGCATACAGCACCGCAATGCCCACCGGCAGCAACAGGCTGTAGACCAGCACTGCGCGCCAGGCGCCGATGCGGTCGACCAGCAAACCGGCGAGTACGCAGCCGATATTGAGGAAGACGATCGCCAGCGCACTTAGGGCGAAGGTGTGGCTGGGGCTCATGCCAAAGGTTTTTTGCATCATGGTGGGCGTGATGACCACCAACACCACGACTGCCGAGGTCAGGACACAGGTGAGGATCATTGCCGGCAGCAATACAGCGCGATGGTCGCGCAGGACGGTGCGCAACGGCATTTCAGCGGCGGCCTGGCGGCGAGCCTGCATTTCGAGGAACACCGGGGTTTCGCTGAGCCAGCGGCGCAGCCACACGCCGATCACACCGAACACGCCGCCGAGCAGGAACGGGAAGCGCCAGGCGTAGTCGAGGATTTCAGCGGGGGTGAAGATTTGCGCCAGCAAGGTGGCCGTGAGTGCGCCGAGCAGGTAGCCGAAGGTCAGCCCCGCTTGCAGGAAGCCCAGCGCGTAGCCTCGGTGGTGGCGCGGTGCGTGTTCGGCGACGAAGGTCCAGGCACTCGGCACTTCGCCGCCCACTGCGGCGCCTTGCAGCACGCGCAGGGCCAACAGAATCAGCGGGGCGAAATAACCGATTTGCGCGTAGGTGGGCATGATCCCGATCAGCAGGCACGGCAAGGCCATCATCAGGATGCTCAGGCTGAACACGCGTTTGCGCCCCAGGTGATCGGCGAAGTGCGCCATCAGAATGCCGCCCAGCGGGCGCGCCAGGTAACCGGTGACGAAGATGCCGAAGCTTTGCAGCAGGCGCAGCCATTCGGGCATTTCCGGCGGGAAGAACAATTGGCTGAGGGTCAGCGCAAAGAACACGAAGATAATGAAGTCGTAGATTTCCAGCGCGCCGCCGAGGGCGGCCAGGCCCAGGGTTTTGTAGTCGGAAGGGGAAAAACGCTGCGCCCGTGGGGAAAAGGTGGCAGTCATGTAAAGGCTCGGCAGACAAACAAAATGGCGTGCAGGTTATGAGCTGCGCCCAGTGATGGCAATCGCGACAGATATATTTGTTTTCCTCATGGATCGATGAAGATAACTGCATTCCCATATCAATGCCCGTAGCGGAACATGCCGTAAAACTGCCAACACCCATAATAAATACAAGAGGAAAGACTCGTGGCCGATGCTATCGAAGAAAGCCGCTATGCCCGATTTGCCCTGCGCTGTTCCAACTTCGCCGAACGCTGGTTTCCGGACTCCTGGGTGTTTGCCGCCCTGGCGGTGATCATTGTTGCCGTGGCGACCCTGGGCATGGGTGCCGCGCCGACCGAAGCCGCCAAGGCCTTTGGTGACGGGTTCTGGAGCCTGATCCCGTTCACCATGCAGATGGCCTTTGTGGTGATCGGCGGGTATGTGGTGGCCAGTTCGCCGCCCGCCGTGAAGCTGATCGACCGTCTGGCACGTATCCCCAAGAATGGCCGCTCGGCCGTGGCGTGGGTCGCGTTGATTTCCATGGTCGCCTCTTTGCTCAACTGGGGCTTGTCCCTGGTGTTTGGCGGTTTGCTGGTACGCGCCCTGGCCCGTCGCACGGATTTGCGCATGGATTACCGCGCCGCCGGGGCTGCGGCTTATTTGGGTTTGGGCGCCGTGTGGGCATTGGGGCTGTCGTCGTCGGCGGCGCAGTTGCAGGCCAACCCGGCCAGTTTGCCGCCGTCGATCCTGTCGATCACCGGGATGATCCCGTTCACCGAGACCATCTTCCTGTGGCAATCGGGCGTGTTGTTACTGGCGCTGATCGTGGTGTCGCTGATCATCGCCTATGCCACCGCACCCGGCCCCAATAGTGCGCGTGATGCCAAGGCCTGTGGTGTCGACCCGGCCTTCAATATGCCCAAACCACAACCGCCGACGCGTCCGGGCGAATGGCTGGAACACAGCCCGCTGCTGACCATCCTGCTGGCCTTGCTGGCGGCTGGCTGGTTGTTCCATGAGTTCTCGACCAAACCTGCGATCAGCGCGATTTCGGGGCTTAACACCTATAACTTCCTGTTCATCATGGTCGGTGCGCTGCTGCACTGGCGTCCGCGCAGCTTCCTGGATGCGGTGGCGCGTGCCGTGCCGACCACCACGGGCGTGCTGATCCAGTTTCCGTTGTATGGCTCGATCGCCGCGTTGATGACCGTGGTGAAAGGCGGTGACGGCCAGACCCTGGCGCACCATATCTCGTTGTTCTTCACCTCCATCGCCTCCCACGACACTTACGCGCTGTTGATGGGCGTGTACTCGGCGGTGCTGGGCTTCTTTATCCCGTCGGGCGGTGGCAAGTGGATTATTGAAGCGCCTTACGTGATGCAAGTGGCCAATGACCTGCAATACCACCTGGGCTGGGCGGTGCAGATCTATAACGCGGCTGAGGCACTGCCGAACTTGATCAACCCGTTTTATATGCTGCCGCTGCTGGGCGTGCTGGGGCTGAAGGCACGGGATCTGATCGGGTTTTCATTTGTGCAGTTGCTGGTGCACACGCCGCTGGTGTTGTTTCTGTTGTGGGCGCTGGGGACGACGTTGAAGTATTTGCCGCCGGTGATGCCTTAAACGACCCTGACTGCGCTTGTTGCACAGGCGCAGTCAGGCTGGAACCACAGGAAGGCGATGCAATAGATCAGGCAACGCATCCTGGATCGTGTCCCAAACCACATCGAGGTTGATATCGAAATAACCGTGGGCAATCCGGTTGCGCATCCCGCGCATGCTACGCCAAGGGATCTGCGGGTGACTCGCAGCGAAATCTGGATGCTGATCCATGATTTTTGTTGATGCCTCACCAATGATGATCAGACTCATGACAACTGCTTGTTGAGTACGTCTGTCTTCCAGAAACTCTTCTTTGTTCAAGCCGTCAACAAATGTGATCGCATCAGCGGTGGCTTGCCTTATGTGATCCAAGTAGTCCCCGAGGCGATTTACTGTCATACCGGGCGTGCCTCAGCCAACACTTTTGCGCGAAACTTCAGTGGTAAATCGCCAGGCGTCAGCAGGTCCACATTGACCCCGAGCAGATCCTCCAGCTCTACCTGCAATCCACCAAGATCAAAAAGCGTGGTCCCCGGCGGAGCATCTACCAGCAGATCAAGGTCGCTACCTTCTTGATCGGTACCCAGCAAGACAGACCCAAACACCCTTGGATTTGAGATACGGAAACGCCCCACCACCTCTCTGACGGCGGCCCGTTTTAGATCAAGGGCGATTGAAGGTTTCACGGTTCACCTCGGTGGCATCCATTATTGACGCAGTTTAGCAGTGCCAGGGTGTGTGTATACATGCCCGATTTCTTACATCAACCTCGTCATTGCGTCACATTGCATTGCTAATTCCCTGGCCAGATGTATCGGGCTTTCCCACTTATTGCAGTGACAGCCTCTGACTTCCCTCCCTCGCGCCTTTGATTAACCTGCCTTGGATTACCGCCCACAAACACCAAGGAAAATCCGATGACGCCCCTGTCCAAATCACTGGAAGAGTTGATCAATGATATTTACAAGGACGACCACGTGTCGTTCGTCGAGTACACGGCTCTGCGAGACGATGCCGATCGGCGTATGGCTGCCGTCGTCAATGAGTTTGGCCTGCACAATAACGTCACAGCCTTCCAAAAAGTGATGGACGTGGCCATGCAGCTTTTGCAAACCACGGTCATCGATGCAAAAAAAGCCAAGCTGACCGACACGGGTGAGGCAATCGTCAAGGATGCGCTGACGGCTCAAGTGGAGTACTTGCGCGCGGGCAGCCAACTGGCACTGCACTTGCTGTGACCACCCTTTAGCTTTCTAACCGCTGTCTTCGTTCCGTCACATTGCATTGCTACCGTCCTGCGAAATATCTTGCAACAATCAGCCAGCAGGAACGCCCAGCAATGAGTGACGAGCACGAAGACCGCCCTTCTCCCGATTCCGTAACCCAACCGGCCGTGGACACCAGCCGTCGGCGTTTCCTCGGGGGCGCGGCGGTGCTGGGGGTTGGTGCGACCTTGAGTGCTTGCGGCAATACCAGCGAGCCTGCGGGCAAGCCAGAGGTGCGGCCGCTTACACCGCAAGAGCTGGACAAGGCCTTGCACGAGCAGGTGAAGACAGTCGTGGTGATCTACGCCGAGAACCGCAGTTTCAATAACCTGTTCGCAGACTTCCCTGGCGTGGAGAAACCACTGTCGGCGCTCTCCGCAGCCGACGTGCAGCAACGTGACCGTGATGGCAGCCTGCTTAGCACCCTGCCACCGGCCTGGGGCGGCGTGTTGCAAGTCGGCCCGCAAAGTGTGGACGGGGTGACTTACCCCAGCGAAGTGCAATTCCAGGAAAACCTGCCCAACGCGCCATTCGCCCTCAAAGGCCCGAATGCCGAGGACCTGCCTTTGAGCCTGGTCACTCGTGATTTGTGGCATGTGTTCTACCAGAACCAGATGCAGATCAACGGCGGCAAGAACGACAACTTTGTCGCCTGGGCCGATTCCGGTGGCCTGGTGATGGGGTACTACGCCCAGAGTCGATATTCCCTGCGCTTGTGGGACGTGGCCAAGGAGTTTGTGCTGTGCGACAACTTCTTCCAGGGCGCTTTCGGTGGCTCGTTCCTCAACCACCAGTACCTGATCAGCGCCACCGCGCCGTTTTATCCGAATGCCGCACAATCGGTGGCCAAGGCGCAAATAGCCACGCTGCAAAGCGATGACCCCACCGACCCGCGCCTCAAGCCGCTGGACAAGTCGCCAGCCAGCGCCATGACCGGCCCGCCGCAGTTCGGCCCCAGTGCCTTGACACCGGACGGTTACGGCGTGAACACCCTGGCACCGCCATACTGGCCGACCTGGATCCGCGACCCGCAAAACCCGGACTATTCCAAGCCCGATCTGCCCAACGTGCTGGTGCCGCAAACCCACGAACACATTGGCGACAAACTGTCGAAAAAGAACGTCGATTGGGCCTGGTACGCCGGGGCCTGGCAGGCGACGCTGGACCAGTTCAAGGACTCGGGCGGCATCCCGAAGATTCCGAACTTCCAGTACCACCACCAACCGTTCAACTACTTCAAGCAACAAGGCCCGCAAAACCGTGCTGAGCGCGACAAACGCTTGCGTGACGGCGGTTTGGGCGATGATTCCGGCACCAACAAGTTCTTCGCCGATGCCCAGGCCGGCAAGCTGCCCGCCGTGACGTTCTACAAGCCCCAGGGCAACCTGAACATGCACGCCGGCTACGCCGATGTGGCCTCGGGCGACCGCCATATCGCCCGCGCCTTGAAAGTGCTGCAAGAAAGCCCGCAGTGGAAAAACATGGTGGTGGTGGTCACTGTCGATGAAAACGGCGGCTGGTGGGATCACGTGGCACCGCCCAAAGGCGATCGCTGGGGCCCGGGCACGCGGGTTCCGGCGTTGGTGGTGTCGCCGTTTGCACGCAAAGGCACGGTGGACCATACGGTTTACGACACCGCGTCGATCCTGCGTTTGATCACCCGCGTGTTCCAGTTGGAGACACTGGACGGCCTCAAGCAGCGCGATGACGCGATGATCGCCCGCGGCCAGAAGCCCATGGGCGATTTGAGCAACGCCTTGCAGTTCAACCGGTAGGTTTTCTTATCCAATAGCGACATGCCTGGCGATTTAGCACGCGGTTTTCCTGGTCAACCGCTACTGTGTGCAAGTGGGCTTTCACCCCGCGCAGACGGGCTTTCGCTGACAAGGAACCAACTATGTTTAAACCGACCAGGCTGTCCTTCACACTGGCCGCACTGCTGGCCAGTGCGGTCGTACAGGCCGACATCGAAGTACCACTGGGCAGTACGCAACGCGTCACCCAACTGTTCGCGTTCCCCAATAACTGCAACGTAATCTGCTTTCGGCCATGGACGCTGGAGCAGACCGCCGAGCACTATTTGAACCAGAGCTTGCAGCGCGACGGGTACAGCCGTGCCAAGGTCAGTGTGAAAACCCACGACGGCCAGGTTTCAGCCACCTTCAGCGGCGTGCCCGAGCATTACGGCCAGCCCCTGACCACGCTGCTCAACACCGCCGACCTGGCCTACCAGGGCGCCAGCAAACTCAACAGCGACGGCAAGTGGGCCTACAACTGGTACTTGTTCCTGCCGCTGGGCATGGCCCTGGAAAACCGCAAGAGCATCGAACTGCTGCACTTCCCGCCCGACTACTCGCTGAACCAGGCCCAGGACTACCTGGAATCGGCCACCACTGACCGCTGGGCCACTTTGCTCACGGACAATGGCATCCCGGCCACAGAAACACCGGCCTACCAGACCATCGTCGATATTGCGCCGATCGCCGCGCCGTCCAATGCGGGCAAGGACCTGGAAAACGTCTACAGCTACTTTGCCGACTACCAGACGCGCATGGTCAAGGAGCTGAGCCTGCACGCCAACGGCTCATTGCCGATGGTGGCATTCGGCGCACCGGTGCGTAACTGGATCAAACAACAGTACGGCCAAACCGTCGCCGTGCTGGGGCTGGCGCAGATCAGCCCGGTTGCCGGTAAAACCGTGTCGGTACTGGGCTCCAACCACCCGAGCTACATCTGGTATGCGGCGGATCCGGCCAGCTATGACGGCAATGAACAAAAAGCCGATGAGGCTGGTTTGAAAGTGATGGGGCAAGACTTGAGCGCCGCCTGCTGGCAAGCCGGCATGGGCCAGAAACCCGCCAGTGACCCGAATGTGTTGCTCAAGGCGTGCATGAACACCTGGCAAGTCACGCGCAAGGAGCAGACCTGTGAGCTGTTCTACACCTCGGTGCGCAACCTGACCCCGGAGCAAGCCAACGCCAAATGCGCCACCCCGCCCATCAAGGCGCAGTTGAAACAGCTGAAAGACGCCGCCCCAATCCCTGCTGTTACTGCCCCTGCGCTGTAAATCGTACAAAATATAACCGGTTTCTACTGTCAGATCTGACAGTAGAAATCGCCTACAACTTCAGCGAGTCTTGAACGGCACCCATCCGCTGCAAGACTGGAAGTCAGACCCCATCGCAGGTCGATGCAGCCTAGCCCAGGAGAGTTATGAAAACTCAAGCCATGGATAAGGCTAAAACTGCTGTGAGTGACTGCCTTTACCCCTTCAAAACGGTGCTCGTTGAACAGGGTTACCCGTCGAGTGAACACTTCCAGGTCGTACACGATGCCAATGGCATTGGCGCCGCGCTCAAAGCATGCGTCGCCTTTGACAGCCGCGTGCGCATTGCCAGAGTGTCCGGCTATGCGTTGAGCGAACGACGTGCCCACACCTTGCAGCTCTCGTCACGCATCCACCTCTATGACCCGTGGTTCAGCCGCCTGATGTTGCACTCCTGCAATCCGAACGTGTTTTTCGATGCCACGTACCTGGAAGTCTGGACCGTGCAACCCATTGCGCCCGGCACCTTGCTGACGATGGATTACGCCACCACCGAAGATGCGCTGTTCCGGCAGTTCGCTTGCCAATGCGGCGAGCTGAACTGCCGGGGCTGGATCACCGGCGCCAAGGAGCCATTGAGCGCCGAAGGCCAGGCGTTCATGACCCACTGGCGCCTGCGCAAACGGCCTTAGGCTTCGCCCAGTGGGCGCAGGCGATATTGCGGCGGCAGTTGCTCGAAGCCACTGATGGTGGTGTTCAAGCTCTTCCAGCGGCCATCCTTGATGCCGTAGATGCAGCCGTGAATCGACAGGCTCTGCCCGCGGTGCCAGGCGTTTTGCACAATGCTGGTGTGGCCGACGTTGGCGACTTGCTGAATCACGTTCAGCTCGCACATGCGGTCCACCCGCTCCTCCTCGGTGGGCAGTTGGGCCAGCACCTCGCGGTTTTCGTAATAAAGGTCGCGAATAGTGCGCAGCCAGCCGTCGATCAGGCCGAACTGGCGGTCCTGCATCGAAGCGCGCACGCCGCCGCAGCCGTAGTGGCCGGTGACGAGGATGTGTTTGACCTTGAGCACGTCCACCGCGTACTGGATCACCGACAGGCAATTGAGGTCGGTGTGCAGCACCACGTTGGCCACGTTGCGGTGCACAAACAGGTCGCCGGGCAGCATGCCGACGATTTCGTTGGCCGGTACACGGGCGTCGGAGCAGCCGATCCACAGGTATTCCGGGGTTTGCTGGCGGGCGAGCTTGGCGAAGAATTCGGGATCTTCCTGTTTGATCGCATCCGCCCAGCGTTCGTTGTTATCAAGCAGGTCTTGTAGTTCGTTCATCAGGGAAAGCCTCAGGAATGATGCGCAGCTTTGTGACAGACAACCGCTCGTCCGGGTCACGCCCGGGCGCAATTAGCTTGAATCTTTGGGGCGCCTTGCCTGTCCACACACTATAAGCCCCACAGTATGAGGATTGGCCATGACTGAATCACGACGTCCCTACGGCGCTACACAGCCCGAACCGATTGATGACAACGAAGACCGCATGGGTGAGATGCGCGAGCTGGATTTTGACGAGCAAGAGCCGACCGCAGAAATTGGTGATGAGCTGCCGCGCCGTGAGCGCGAACAGCTGATGCCCGACGAACGGGTACGTGAAGCCGGCATGACTGGAGCTTCGACCGATGATCATGAGCCCACGGATGATGACATGAGCCCGGAAACGCTGATCCATGAGGATGGCGCCCGGGATGCTCGTGAGGCCGGTGAGGATAATCCGGCGGATTATGACCTGAGCATTGTGGATGAGGACGAGATTGGCGGTGGCAATGGCCTGGACGAGGCGGAATTGGCAGATATTGACCCGATAGACGGTAACCGCTGACACAACACAGTTGAGCCTGTGAATACTTCCCCTGTGGGAGCCGGGCTTGCCCGCGATGCAGGCGCCTCGGTGTTTCAGCCAGACCGAGGTGATGCTATCGCAGGCAAGCCAGCTCCCACAGGGGCCGGCTTGCACATCGGGTTTATGTCTTAGTCGACCAGCGTACAAGCCATTACGACGGCATCCTCGCGCCCACCCACGGCCGGGTAGTAATCCCGGCGACGGCCGATTTCGTTGAAGCCGTAGCGCTCATACAAGCGAAACGCGCCAGTATTGCTGTCGCGCACTTCCAGGAAGCACTCCCGCGCACTGGCGGCATAAGCGCGTGACATCAGGTGTTCCAGCAGCGCCAACCCCAGGCCACGGCCCTGGTTTTCCGGTTTGACGGTGATATTCAGCAAGTGCGCTTCATCGAGGATGATCTGCACCACACCGTGGCCCACCTGCTGCTCACCTTCAAACATCAGCCAGATCTGGTACTTGCCCAGCCCATCAAGAAAAATCCCACGGGTCCAGGGATGGCTGAACGCCGCGTATTCAATCTTCAGTACGGCGTCGAGGTCCGCCTCGGTCATCGGGCGGAACGATAAAGCTTCACTCATCGGTACTTTTCCAGCGCGCCATCAGCCGGCGCATGGCTTGCCAGACATCAGCCTTACGCTGTGGCTCTTCCATTAATAATTCCAGGCCCGGCAAGGCCCATACCGAGCCCAGGCCTTCGACCTGCAGCTCGCGATACCAGGCTTCGGCATTCGCCTCACCGGCAAAACGCACGGCGGGCAGGCCGATCAGCCACAGGCACACGCAGGGTTCGTCTTCCAGGCGCGCCGAGACAAAACCCTGGACAAAATCCCGTGCAGCGTCCGGGCCCTGGTCCATGTTGCCGCGCACCAGCAGCGGCCAGCGCACGGGGTCGCCGACGATTTGCGGGCTGTCGGGCAGGCCGGCGGCGCGCAGCATGTCTTTTAGCAGCATGTAGGCCGGGTCGCGGGTCTGAAAACGTTCGCCGGTGGGCAGTTCCACCAACAGCAGGCAACGCCCGGCCCGCAGTAATTGCAGGGCGAAACGTGGCGGTGGCACCACTGCAGCCTTGGCCACCGGCGCTGGCGTTTCGGCCGCCACGGGCTTGGCCACGGGTGACGGGCGCGGCACTTCAACTTTCACGCGTTCGACAGCGGGGCGAGCCTCTGGCGTGGGTTTGACCACCGCCACCGGCGCAGCAGCCTCCTCGCCCGACACCTCGAACGCCTCATAAGGCTCAAGCGCCTGCAGCAGCTCGGGCCGCGATGGGGCGGCAAACGGCAGTTCGGTGCGGGGCAGCCAGTTGACCACCTGCATGGCAGTCAAGTAAGCGCGACGTCGGGACTCGATAAGCACAGCTCGGCCACTTGTGGATAACTAAAGAGCGGGGATTCTACCGCTGTTCGGTAACAATCGCCCACTGCGCACTGACCGGCTGTGGATAAATCCCGCGCCTGATGCAGTACAATCGCGACTTTTATTCGCCAACCAGCCGGCCATTCCGATGATCGAACCCAAGCGCGTCTTGCGCGCCCTCGCCGAACACTGGGCCCTGCTTGAGCCACTGTGCGAACACTTCGACCAAGGCACCTTGAGCCTGGGCGAGCTGCGCGCACAACTGGCGGCCCAACAACTGGACAGCACGCCACAGGACATCACCAGCCTGTTGGACGTGTGGATTCGCCTGGATATCCTGGTGCCTGTCGCCAAGAGCCCGAACCGTTTCGAGCTCAATGCACAGATCCACGACTTCCTCGCCTATCTTCGCAAGGAGCACCGGCTTGGCCTGTGCCTGGAAATCGAAGCCTACCTGCGCCACCTTGAGCGTCTGGCCGGTTACATCCAGGACGCCTTTGACATCCGTGATGGCCACGACCTGGCCCGCCAACTGCGCTTGCTGGATATGCGTGTGCGGGACGTGCTGAAAAAACTCGCCAACGACGAACAAGCCCTGGCGGCCGTGGCCGACCGCGCCAAGACCAGCGACCGGCAAATCCCGTTGCGCCAGCGTTACGCCGAGGTACTGGCGACCTGGGACGAATACGTCGAACCCATGATCCAACTGGTGAACGCCGACGGCGCCTTCGAGCAAGGCGTGCGCAAGGTCGAGAATGTGCTGCTGCGCATGCTCACCGAGCAGCAACGCCTCGGCCATCTGGTCGACGACGATATGCTGCTGCGTACTCACGCGCGCATCCTCGAAATGCAAACCAGCGCCCAGCTCACCTTGCGCCATGCCCGCGAACTGCTGCTGCCGCTGCGCGAAGAAGCGCGCCGCCACAACGCCGTGACCCGTGGCGCGGCGCTGGCCTTGTCGGCCATTCGCCGTAAAGGCCTGGACGCGGTGCCGCAAGCGGCGATGCCGATGTTTACCCGGCCTCAAAGTACCTTCCTGGGCAGTGCCAGCCAGGTCGAAGCGTACGTGTATGCCCTGGCCAATTTCGAGCCGAAACCGGCGCGTTTCCCCAAGGCGCACAAATCCCACAAGGGCGAAGCCCAGCGTGCGCCGCGCACGGTCAAGGAAATGCTCGAGCGCTGCGAAGACGCGCTACCGATGCCGGACCTGATGACCTGGCTGCTGGAGCAGGAACCGGACGGCGCCACCGATGAATTGCTGTACTGGTTCTCACGGCTCTCGCGCGAAAAACGCTTCAAGCGCGAACGCCTGGAACGCCGCGACTACCACACACACGAGCACCAGGTCAGCCTGCGCTCATTCGCCCTGCTCCCGGCTGGCACCGATGCCACCGAGAATTCTGCGAGCACGCCTTATGCATCTTGATCTATCCGAACTGTCCCAGCTGGCACCGATCTTTCGCGAGCTGTTCAAGGGTTACCACGTCAGCCGCCGCGACCCGGAGCTGTACGCACAACTGTCGAACTTCCAGGACCAGTACCGCACACTGTTCAAGGCCCTGGGCTTTGAGCTGGTGTGTGACACACGCGGTTTCTACTACTTCGTGCCGGACACTGCCGTGGCTGCGGCGCAGGTCAACAAGACCGCGCAACGTCTGGCGCTGTTCACCTTCATCATCGTCGAGCACTTGGCCGACCAAGGCCGCGACCCGGTCGCCGTGCTCGATGGCGGCAGCCTGGGCCGCGATGAGTTGCCGTCGTTGCTGGAAAAGTACCGCGACCTGTTTATCCAGGCCGAAGTGCAGACCCAGGAAGAGCTCGAAGAAAAGATCATGCGCCGCATGACCCAACTGGGTTTTGCCAGCGAAGACAACGGCATCTATCGCTTCCTGCCGCCGATGCACCGCTTCCTTGATGTGTGCCTGTCCGTGCAGCAGGACCGTGACCTGGCCGCCAGCGTGCACAGTGTGTTGCCATTGCCGGCGCCGGTAATCATCGATGAAGACAGCGATGAAAAACTGCTGAAAACCGATGACCCGCTGGACCTCAGCGACTTCGCAGAAGAAAGCGAAGAAGACGCCCTGGCCCGCGCCATTGCCGAAGAACAGGAGACCGACGCATGAGTAAGGAACGTTACGGCATCCGCCGCTTCGCCCTATTGAACACCGCGGGTTACAGCCTGGGCTTGTTCCCGCTGGAGGAACCGTTGTCGGTGTACGGCGCGAATAACCTGGGTAAATCTGCGTCGATCAACGCC
Source organism: Pseudomonas sp. PA-5-4B (assembly GCF_021606215.1). Classification (NCBI taxonomy): domain Bacteria; kingdom Pseudomonadati; phylum Pseudomonadota; class Gammaproteobacteria; order Pseudomonadales; family Pseudomonadaceae; genus Pseudomonas; species Pseudomonas sp. PA-5-4B. The sequence goes on from NZ_WKDB01000076.1 coordinate 22,581, forward strand.
TTGCAGTTCCCGATCCTGGCGCGTATGTCGGACATGAGTTTCGGCAAGTACACCCTGGAACAATCGCGGCGCTTCTACTTTGCCACCGACACCAGCTACATCCTCGTGGAAGTCTCGCTGCCCCACGGCCCGCACGTAATCGGCGTGGTCGGGCGCGGCCCGGGCGGTGGTTTCGGTCACCAGTTCTTTGCCTATGCCGGCAAGCTGGACTTGGCCCACTACCAGAAGAACGACACCTGCCTGCGTCAAAAAGAGCTGTTCACCAACCTTGAGCGCGAAGGCCTTAAAGCCTACGAACTCAAACCGGATGAACTGCGCCGTTTGCTGGTCGGTGGCCACACGTCAATCCCACTGGACCTGACCCTGATTCCGCTGCGTTCCACCAGCGAACAGAGCCTGAAGACCTTCCGCGCGCTGTTTATCAACCTGCTGCACATGCGCGAAATCACCGCGGCCAAGCTCAAGCAATTGTTCCTGGATGCGTTCGAACACAGCCTGCGTTCCGGCAGCGTGGACTACATCGCTGCGTGCGAAGAAGCCTTCCGTGATGTAAGGCGCATGGAGCAGGACTACAACTCGCTGGTGGCTGCCGGGCCGCTGGTTGAAGCGCTCGCCAATGGCGTGCGCTTGCGCGATGTATTGCGCGGCAAATTGCATCGCCTGTCGCCCTTGCTGGATTCGTTGCTCGGCACCTGGTCAGACTACGCCAGTGCGCGCAAGGAAGAGCTGACCATCCAGGCCGAGCACTACCGTAACGAGCAGGACGCGCTGCAAAACGATCAGCGTGGCGGTACCCAGGAGCTGATGCGCCTGGAGCGCGAGATCAGTGGCATCCAGCGTTGGTTGGGCGAGCTGTCGGTGCTTAAGCATCGCTTTGCGCTGGTGGATGACGTCAAGGTGCTGGAGCAGCAACTGTTGGCGGCCAAGGATGCCCACGATGAATTGGCGGGCGCCCTGGCGCAATCCCGTCAGTTCAGCGCTGAGGACCTGGATGAGCGCTTGCGTGACCTGGAGAAACGCCTGAAGTCGGTCAAGCAACAGCTCGACCATGCCGACAACAACAGTTACGCCAAACTGCGTGAAGAATTCTCACAACAGGACGTCGAGCGTCTGATGCGCCTGTTCAACAGTTCGTTGTTCAGTTTGCCGCTGGGCGAGCATGGCATCACGCTGGATGAGGACGGCCAGTGGGTTAAATCCCTGGAGCAGATCCTCGATGGCTTCAAGGGTGAAAAATTTGAAGTGCCGGGGCTGTCGATCGACATCTCCCATATTGAGCCACCGGCCTTGCAGGCGCTGGCCGATCGCGCGGCGTTGCGCGACCAGAAAGAGCGCCTGGAAAAAGAACTCAAGCAGCTCAAGACGCAGCAGGCCGTAGCCTCTGACCGTGCGGCGAGCAAGACCCAGACCGAAGCCCTGTACCAGCAAGTGCTGGATGCGCAGAAGGCGCTGGAAGACTTCCGTCGCGCGCAAACCCTGAGCGCGGAAGAAGGCGAGAAGCTCGAAAACCTGGCGCAGATGGAAGCCGCGCAAGATGAGTTGAAGCGCTCCAGTGATGCCTTCACCGAGCGTGTCCAGCAGTTGTCGGCCAAGCTGCAACTGGTCGGCCGTCAGATCGGCGATATGGAAGCCAAGCAACGCACGCTGGATGACGCCCTGCGCCGCCGTCAGTTGTTGCCGGCCGACTTGCCGTTCGGCACACCGTTTATGGACCCGGTCGACGACTCGATGGACAACCTGTTGCCATTGCTCAATGACTATCAGGACAGCTGGCAAGGTTTGCTGCGCGCTGATGGCCAGATTGAGGCGCTGTATGCACAGGTGCGCCTCAAGGGCGTGGCCAAGTTCGACAGCGAGGATGACGTAGAGCGTCGTCTGCAATTGCTGATCAACGCTTATGCGCACCGCACCGATGAAGCCCTGACCCTCGGCAAGGCGCGCCGTGCAGCCGTCACCGATATTGCGCGGACCTTGCGCAATATCCGCAGCGACTACGACAGCCTTGAGCACCAGTTAGCCTTGTTCAACCGCGAGATCAACAAGCGTCAGGTGTCCAACCTGCAAAGCTTCCGCATCGTGCTGGCGCCGAACAAGGAAGCCCTCAAGCATATCGACCAGATCATCCACAGTGCCGGTCAGTATGAAGAAGGCGAAACCCTGTCGGTGTTCGACCTGAGCCAGAGCGCCGAGCAGGACAACAAGAACGAAGAGGCCAAGGAATACCTGGCCCGTCTTGTGGCCGCCAACCATAACCAGTTGGGCCTCAAGGACTTGTTCGAGCTGGCATTTGAAATCACCAAGGTGCATGGCCAGCCGGTGATTCACACCGACATCGACGGCGCGGCGTCCAACGGCACCACCATGACCATCAAGGCGCTGACCAACATGTACTTGTTGCTGCACTTGATGGACCGTGACCAGGCCGGGCGCGTGCGTTTACCGTACTACCTCGATGAGGCAGCGGACATCGATGAGAAGAACCAGGCGGCGTTGCTGGAAACCAGTTTGCAGCTGGGCTTTGTGCCGATTTTGGCCAGTGTGAAGCCGCAGGTGTCCGCCCAAGTGGCGATCGACCTGGAAGGCGGCAGCGGGCCGAATGGTATCTACATTGATGAGGCGGACTGGAAGTACATCCGTCGTCATGATGTGGTGAAGGCGGCGGTGAATGTGCAGGCGGATGAGCCGGAGTTGGATGAGGTTTAAGCCACTGCGCTGAAATGTAAAAAGGCCGCGATCTGTATGGATCGCGGCCTTTTTTATGGGCTGGGGTTTTGCAGTGATGTTGAGGGCCTCATCGCGGGCAGGCCCGGCTCCCACAGGAGATATGCATTCCCATGTGGGAGCCGGGCTTGCCCGCGATGGCCGCGCCTCGGCCTATTTGCCCAATGGAATCTTAGGCGCCCAGGTCAGCCACTCATCCTCAAACTTATCAAACAACGGGAACGTCTGCTGCGGTCGCGCTGCATTGCCCATGCGCTCGCCATCCGGCGTGGCAAAGGCGATACCACCGGCCACCAACGTCTCCAGAGATTCCGTGCGCACCGTCGCCCCCTTGAATAAGCCGAAGTCCAAACCAAACCCACTGCTATTCCAGAAGCGGCTGCCACTGCGCACCAGTGGTGCGTATTTAGGTTCGATCAAAATGTGGATCAGCACCCGGTCGGCGGTCTGGCCCAATTCGTAGCCGGTGACTTTGCCTACAGTGACTTCACGGTAAGTGACGGGCACGCCTTCCTTCAACGAACCACGGCGTGCGGCGCTGAGGACCAGGCTCAGGCCTTCTTGCTGGTGAACAGCCTCTGGTGGCTTGTCCAACGCGACGAAGCTCTTTTGCGGCCCGGCGTTTTTCACGGCGGGCTGCACTTCGATGTATTGGCCGGTGACCAGGGTCTCCAGGTTCGCGGTTTTCATCAGGCCCAGCTCAGGCTTGACCACCCAGAACTGGCTGCCGCTGCGCGCAATACGATCAGCCACTTGGGTGATCCGGGCGCTGAGCAGTACCGACTGCATGTCGGCGCTGAGGTCGACGTTCTCGATCTTGCCCACGTCGAGGCCTTTGAAGCGTACGGGCGTGCCGGGGCGCAGGCCGTCGGCGCGATCAACCTTGATGGTCACCAGGGTCCCGTGCTGGTTGGCCGCGTCGCGATCGGCAAACAGGCGGAAACGCGGGATACGTTTTTTCAACGGTACATTCTGTTCCGGGGTTTCGAAGGCGATACCGCCAGCCATCAGACTGGCCAGGGATTCACTCTTCACCTGGATGCCGCCGGTGAGGCCGCCAGTCAAGGTGACGCCGCTGGCGTTCCAGAAACGCGTTGAACCGTTGACCAGGTTTTCGTATTCCTTCTCGATGTGGACGCCGATCACCAGTTGCTTGTTCTTGCGCGAGAACTGGTAGCTCTGCACCGAACCGACCTTGACCTGTTTGTAGAGAATCGGGCTGCCCACATCCAGGGAGCCTAGGTTGTCGGTGAAGAGCACCATGTGCAGGCCGGGGGAGCGCAGATCCAGTGGGGGCGCCTTGGCGCGGGCGACGTACTCACGTTGCGGTGCGCTGCCTTTGTCGCCGGGGCGGATGGCAATGTAGTTACCTTTTACCAACGCCTCCAGACCGGTAATGCCGGCCAGGGAGATGGACGGCTTGACCACCCAGAACTGCGTGTCTTGCACCAGGTAATCTTCGGCGAGCGGGTCGAGGGTCAGCTCGGCATGGGCGCTGGACAGGTCCGGGTCAATCTTCAGGGTTTTCAGGCTACCAACCTGGATGCCCTTGTACATGACCGGGGTGCGCCCAGCCTGCAGGCCTTCGAAGTCGGTGAGCTTGACCTTGACCTTGATGCCGGCGGCGGCGGCGTCGAAATCCTCATAAAGACGGAAAGGCAGACTCGGATCGGTCGGCGGGCTGTCCTTGCGATTTTCAGGGGTGGCGAACGCGATACCGCCGGCGACGATGCTGGACAGCGATTCGCTACGCACTTTTACGCCGGACAGGTTAGCGTCGATGCTGATGCCGCTGGCGTTCCAGAAACGCGTGTGTTTGCGCACCAGGCTGGCGTAAGTCGGCTCGATGTAGACCTTGATCTCGACGGTGCTCTGGTCCTCGGACAGCAAGTAGCTTTTGACCTGGCCAACCTGGATCTGTTTGTAGAACACCGGGCTGCCGCGGTTCAGTGAGCCGAGGCGATCGGCTTTAAGGGTCAGGTGCAGGCCAGGCTTGGCGTCAGATAACGGCGGCTCTTCGGAGAGCGCCTTGAATTTGCGCGTGGGCTCGCCATCGCCAGGGCTGGCGGCAATGTAGTTACCCGAGACCAGGGTTTCCAGGCCGGTGATACCGGCGAGGCTGACGCTGGGCTTTACCAGCCAGAAGCGTGTGTTGGTCTTGAGGTATTGCTCGACGTCCTTGTTCATCTCGATGGTGGCGATCACCCCGCGATTGCTGCCTTCGTCATCCAGGGCCAAGGCTTTGACCTTGCCCACCGTCATGCCTTTGTAGACCACTTCGGTTTTGTTGACCTGGATGCCCTCGCCACTTTCAAAGCGCACCTGGATCTCGATGCCCTGTTGGGAATAGGCACGCCATCCCAGCCAGCCGCCGATGATCAGCGCAATCAGGGGAAGCACCCAAATGGCCGACCAGTTAGAGGCCGGGCGGGTTTTAGCTTTAGGCAAATCACTCATGGTCGTCGTCCGACTCCGTGTTATCCCAAATCAGTCGGGGATCAAAAGTTACTGCGGCAAGCATCGTCAAGATCACCACACTGGCGAACGCTGCAGCACCAAGGTTGGCCTCGACACTGGCAAGTCGCCCAAAGTTAACAACCGCCACCAGGATGGCGATCACGAAGATATCCAGCATGGACCAGCGGCCAATGAATTCGATAAAGCGGTACATGATAATGCGTTGTTGTGCGGACAACGGTTGGTGACGTTGCACCGAGAACAGCAACAGGCCAATGCCCACCAGCTTGAACGTCGGCACCAGAATACTGGCGATAAACACCACCGCAGCGATGGGGAACATTCCGTGCTGCACCAGCTGAATCACGCCCGCCATGATCGTACTGGGATCACCCTGGCCGAGAGAGTTGATGGTCATGATTGGCAAAAGATTGGCCGGGATATACAGGATCGCTGCAGTGATCAGCAACGCCCAGGTACGCACAAGGCTGTTGGGGCGACGCGCATGGATCAGCGCACCGCAACGGGTGCACAGCTGCTCATCGGTATCCGCCTCTTGCTTGTTCAGCTCGTGGCATTCGGTACAAATCAGAATGCCCGCATCAATCGCCCGCATGATCATCCTCTCCTGAAAGCGCTTGCCAGATCTGGTGGGGCGACATCACCACCTCCAGCAGTACTTGAACCACTAATAGGCTGACGAAGCAGACAAGCCCCAGGCCAATGGTGATGGAGGCCATGTCCGCGAGCTTGACGATCGCGACCAGCACGCCCATCAGGTAAACCTCCAACATCCCCCAATCCTTCAGGTGATGGTAAATGCGGTAAAGCAACAGCCCATAACTGCGGCCGATGTTCCAACGGATACTGACCAACACCGCCAATTGGCAGAGCAGCTTGAGCAGGGGAATGCCCATGCTGCACAGGAACACCACGGCTGCGACACCTTGCATGCCGGTATCGAACAGACCTACCACGCCGCTCCATACGGTGTCCTGCGAAGACTGCCCGAGAAGATTGAGCTGCATGATGGGTAAAAAGTTCGCGGGGATGTACAGCAACAGTGCAGCCAGCACCAAAGCGAGGCTTCGCTCAACCACGTTGTGGCGGTGAGCGTAAAGCTCGTAACCGCAACGTGGGCATTGGGCTTTTTCACCGAGGGCGAGTGCGGGTTTGCGCATCAGCAAGTCGCACTCATGGCATGCCACCAGATCCTCCAGTGGTAACTGCGACACCTCGACGGTATCAACCGGATCGGGCATAGATAGGGCTCGAACTCTAAAAAAGGTTAGGTGCCTATTCTAATGGTCTGGTTCAGAAATAACTGTGCAAATTTGTCGGCAGCTTTGGACCGGTTTGGGTTTTCGACCGCCCAAAACAAAACCCCTGATTGCGTTAGCAATCAGGGGTTTTGGAATTTAATCTTGACGATGACCTACTCTCACATGGGGAAACCCCACACTACCATCGGCGATGCATCGTTTCACT